>DASYPF010000475.1:0-14766 GCA_036006905.1 Acidobacteriota bacterium | reverse complement strand
AGTTCGCCATGAATTATCCGGGCTGCGATCGCGTTGACGTCAAGCCTCTGATGAATTGAAAAACGTCAACTCCAGGAACTAAAAGGGAACTCTCCATGACTGACAGATCTGACAGTACGTACGCGTTCTTGCTCGATACGTACGAGACAGAAATTTTGAAAATTACGGGAACTTGGGCAGCTTTTCCCGATTCCGCAATGGATTTCAAGCCGGCTTCCAAGTCGCGGACTGTGATCGAGCAGATGGAGCACCAGGTCCAGTCCGAGGGCCGATGGATGGCCAACATGCTCGGCATCGATACCGGCAATGCGAATCCCGCGCAGCGTACCAAGCAAGGGTTCATTGACAAGTATCAAACCGATGCAACCCGCCGACTGCAGATTCTGAGAGAGCAACCCGACGCATGGTGGAGGGAAAAGACGAATTTCTTCGATGTGGTCCGATCGCGGGCCTGGATCTTCACTCGCAGGATTAACCATTCGACGCACCATCGCGGGCAGTTGGTCGTCTATCTGCGACTGCTGGGGCTTCCCGTGCCCTCTGTGTACGGACCAACTGCTGATACGGATGGCAAAGTCCTGTATACGCTCTGAACGCTTCCTGGAATTTTCAGAGCGGAATTTAACCGATGGTAATGGAAGTCAAACCACATCCCAAGCGTGAAGCGAGTCCCATGGTCGGCTTCAACGCGGCCGGTGCTCTGGTCTTGGATACAGTGCATGCGGTGTGTCACGAGACAATCGACCTGGCCGATGCGCTGTGGCGCATCTCCGCCGACGACATCCTAGCCGACGCGGATCAAGTGCCCTACCCGCGCTCAGCCATGGAGGGCTACGCCCTTTGCGCCAGAGACACCACCGGCGCGCAACCCGACCATCCCGTCGTGTTGCCCGTCGGGGGCAGCGTCTTCGCGGAAGAGGGCGAGGCTGCCCTGAGTTCCGGCGCCGCGATGGCGATTACGACGGGGGCGCCCGTTCCCCAGGGGGCTGATGCGGTTATTCCCTTCGAGGAGGTGAAACTTGCGCGCGGGGCTATTGTTATTTCTGCGAGCGTTTCGGCCGGAAATTGTATCTTTCCACCCGGCGAGGATGTGCGGCGAGGTGAAATCCTTCTCCGGCGCGGGGAGATTGTGCGGCCCGCGATGCTCGGGCTGATGGCCTTGGTAGGAAAATCGAAGTTGCGTGTGTATCGTCGACCGCGTGTGCGCCTGTTGTGTACCGGCAACGAGCTGGTCGATGTCCACGCGGCTCCCGGTCGCGGCCAAATTCGCAACAGCAACGCCTTTACGCTCGGAGCTTTGATCACCGAGTGCGGCGCCGAGTACAAGTATTGTGGCACCGCGCCCGATAACGGCGAGAGACTGCGGCGCATGCTTGAAACCGCTCGCGCCGGCGCCGACGCGCTGATTACAACCGGAGGCGCTTCGGTGGGGGAACGGGATCTCGTCAAGCGTGTGCTTGCAGAATTGGGCGTTGAGTTTCGCTTTCGCGCCGTGGCGCTGCGACCGGGCAAGCCGTTTGGGTTTGGCACCTGGGATGGTGTGCTTGTGTTCGTGCTTCCTGGCAACCCGGCGGCAGCCTTTGTGTGCTTCCACGAGTTTGTGAGACCGGCTCTGCTGCGACTCGCCGGCTGTCAACGCACAGCGTTGCCCGTTGTGCGGGCGATCCTCAGAGGTCGCGCGAAATCCAAGGTCGGGCGACCGTACATCATTCTCGCGCAGATGACCGTTACCGAACGAGGTTTCGAGGTCACTCCCCTTCCCAACCAGTGCTCCGTTCTGGTGCGTACGTCGGCTGACGCCAGCGCCCTGATTATACTGCCCGAAGGGCCGGCTGAATTCGGCAGCGGCGACATGGTAGACGTTCAGGTGCTCGACTGGCAGCGGGCACTTCCTACGACCCCGAACTCATCCGTGTAATCAGTGTAATCTGTGGCTGGTTCTTCGCATTACTTCACGGCCGTGAACATGATCTCCACCAGGCCATCCGGATTGACCAGGCCGGTTTCCACTGTTGCACGCGCAGGGAAGTCTTTCTTAAATACTTCCCGATACGCCTCGTTCATGGCACCGAAGTTTTTGACGTCTGTAATGTAAACCATGCCGTCGACGACATCGCCCCAATCAAAGCCTGCTCCTTTCAGAGTCCGGCCTATTCTGGAAAGCGTTTCGCGTGTCTGCGCCTTGATGTCTCCCCTATTACCTTCGGTGTTACCGAGCATTCCAGACAGGTAGAGGCGATTGCCGACGCGAATACCCGAACTGAGGTTAGGATTCGGTGTGCCGGGGGTGCCGTCAGCATTGGGCGTTGTGAGAGCCTCACGTGCAGGGCCTCTGACGGCTACCATGGTGATCTCAACCGAGTACTGTGGACCCGCCAGGCCGGTTTTAACAGTGGCGCGCGCAGGGCGGTCCTTCGGGAAATAACTGCGGTAGGCGCCGTTCATTTCCTGAAAATGAGCCACGTCGGTGATGTATACGCGCGAGCTGACAACATCGGCGTGAGACATGCCTGCGGCCTTGAGAATCTCGCCCGCGTTGTCCATGATGGTCCGCGTCTGCATGGCGGTATCTCCTGTGATCACCGAGTTATCTTTTCCGTTTCGCGATACCAGGCCCGAAAGAAACAGCGTATCTCCGGATTTAATGCCGTAGCTGTACGGGCTGGGTGATTGAATCCAGTCCGGTGGATGAATTACTCGACGCTCGCCGCCTTTGGGAACGGCCACCATGGCGATCTCGATGAGGGCGTCGGGCAGGACGAGATTGGCAATAACAGTCGTGCGAACCGGCGGGTCTTTCGGCCAGTAGTCACGATAGACTTCATTCATCGCCGGAAAATCAGCGGCACTCTTTAGGTAGACATTCAGTGAAGCTGCATTGCTTAGGGTGGAACCTCCGGCTTGGAGGATGTGCGAAAGATTCTCCAGAGTCTGCCGGGTTTGCGCCTTGATGTCTCCGGGAACCAAACGTCCGTTTTTATCCGTCGCTACAGCCCCGGCAACATGAATGAAGTTGCCCGCTTTCACCGCAGGGCTAAAGGGAAGACCAAGCTCCGGTCCTGCCTTAATGATTTTTTTGTCTGCTGCCTGCACTGCGACCCCCAGAAGAAATGAAAAGATGAGAATGCGTAAGCCGTTCCTAGAATGCATAGTTAGAATCCCCGACTCAAATCAGTGTACTCTGCGTTTGTCTGTGGCTTATTATAGAGAAAAGAAATGAAACAAACAGCTTCGTATCAAGAGTCCATCGAACATCGAAAACGTGGTGGGCTGCCCCTGTCGTCGGGCATTTCGGCGGAAGCCGTTCGCAGTGAGCTTGAGACCATTCTTTCCAGTCCAGGATTTGCTCGATCCGAACGGCTGAGCCGGTTTCTGCGGTTTGCCGTGGAGAAGACGCTTCAGGGTGAGGGCGACCGGCTCAAGGAATACCTGCTCGGTGTTGAGGTTTTTGATAAGGGTGAGTCTTATGACACGCGCATCGATCCGATTGTTCGCGTGGAAGCCGCCCGGCTGCGGTCCAAACTGAAAGACTACTACTTGACCGACGGCCGAAGCGACACTGTATTGATTGATTTTGATAAGGGAAGCTACATTCCCGTCTTTCAACGAGGGCGGCCTGTCCAGTCTCCGGAAATTGCTGCAAAGGCTTCACTCAACGTTTTGCGGCACTGGCGCGATCTGCTTCTGGCGATCAGCTTGTTGTTGGGCTGCATTGCCACGTTCTGGGCTGTCTCATTGTATAAGAGCAACACGATACTGCAGCAGCAAGCAAGGGCACCGCAACGGACCGG
Source organism: Acidobacteriota bacterium (assembly GCA_036006905.1). GTDB lineage: Bacteria > Acidobacteriota > UBA6911 > JACQSX01 > JACQSX01 > DASXTB01. Next base: position 10,975 of record DASYPF010000475.1, on the reverse strand, counting down.
CCTGAACCCTTTATTTGCTCCATTCTGGGGGAGGTTTTTTGCCCCGGGCGCGCAGAATCATGTTGTTTTTGGAAGCCCGATGTTCTTCTCAAGTGACCGGCTCGGCATCTTCCTGCGCCGGACGTCGCTGAACGACCCGACCAATGTGGTAAGCGATCCCGGTTTCAAACTGCTGGCGCAGCGTTTTGGTCCGCTCGCAGGGCCATATTTCTATTACGCGGAGATGGGTGATGCGATTGCGCTTCAACGACTGACCGCGTTTTTCGGGCAAAATGGAGGAAAACTGACGGCGCTTCCCGCACACTTAACTACGTGGGATTCGATTAAAGACGGCAATATTATTTTCTTGGGAACTCCCCGTATGAATTCCCTATTACGTAAGCTTCCGGTTAAAAAGGACTTCGAGTGGGGATCCGACAACAATATCTATAACCGGGACCCACAATCAGGAGAGCAGAAGATTTACGAAACAACGTCGAATCGTGATGCGACTACTTATTTTGTCCTTGCGCTCTTTTCCGGTTTGCAGCCGACCAAAGAGATCCTGTTGTTGATGTCGCATAGCAGTCCGGGCGCTTTGGCGGCGGTCGATTATGTAACTGGGCCCGAAACCATCCGAACCGTCAAGGACAAACTACAGCTTGCCGATAGCGGTCCGCCCAAGCATTTCCAGATGCTGCTTCGCGTAGCCGTGGACAACAACATTCCCGTCAAGACGGAATATGTGACTCACCATCTCGTTGAGCCGGCTGTGCAGAAGCATTAGAACGGCCTCGAGTTTTTCGCTTCTAAGCCGCCGGCGGTTCCGTTCGTCTGTCTCCGAACGTCGAAAAATTGATTTGACTGTACGGGCGACCCTATGTGCTCGCCTGTTTTCCTGATGGATGGAGAACAAATGCGGGCGGCCACACAGGGCCCGCCCGTACAGTCAAAATTAGTCCATGAGAAGAGAACTGAACCACGGGGAACACTGGGAACACTGGGAGATATAGTTCGTCTGTTTAACCACATCTGGTGAAAATTTATCGGACCTTTCCTAATCCCCGTGTTCTCAGTGTCCCCCGTGGTTCAGTTCTCTTAATTCCATTTTAATTATTCAAAAACCATGGCTGGCCCTCCCCGTTCCGGCCTGGGCCACACGCTTTAGGGCGTGTTGCGCACGGGCGGCTCGGGATCCGCTGCGATAGGGATTCTTTCTCCCTCTCTCACTCCTCCACTCAACTCAGTGACCCCGGCTCGCGCGTCTTACGGTAACGTAGCCGTTACCTTACGGCAATACACTCCCTTCGCCGCTTAAAATCACGTATTTAATCTCACCGATAACCCATCAACCAAATTCAGGATCTCCAATGAGAAAAACGGCTTCTTTGTCCTCTCCCAGCCTGTGGACATGTCTGTCTTCAAATTTTTCTCCTTTTGAATATGACTAGAAAACGACTTCAATCACTGGTGATCATCTGCGCTGTTTTGCTCTCGCTGGCTTCCTCACAATCAGCGGGCCCCAAAAATTCAAGAAGTTTTCCCGAAATCCCTCCTTCCGTTTTGGCGGTAGCGAAGATCGCCTACGACGACGGCCAGGATCCGATGGGCCGTCGCCTGTTTCGCACGACGGAGTCGCGCACGCAAATAAATCTGGGCGGGTTCTGGGATTTTCTTACAGATCGGGAGGATGCGGGAGAAGCAAAAGAGTACTTTAGCAAATTTCCTCAACCAGAAACCCAGCTTTGGATCCCGGGAAGTTGGAATGCCTATGCCCGTTACTGGCAGTACCAGGGGCCGGCCTGGCTCCGGCGCGCGTTTGAAATTCCCAGGGAGGGCGATTTCAGAATTCAGTTCTGCGGTGTTTTTTATTTTTCCAAAATCTGGCTGGACGGCGTGCGTCTGGGAGAACACGAAGGCGGGTATACGCCGTTTGTGTTTGTCGTGAGGAATGTCAAAAAAGGAAAACACACGCTAATCGTTCGTGCCGATAATCGTTTAAGCGAACAGACGCTTCCCAAGGCGGGAGTAGATTGGTTTCCTCACGGAGGAGTGTTCCGTCCCGTCTACGCCGAGTCTGTTGCCGGCAGCTTCATCGACAATTTTCATGTTCTTTCATCCGAGACCAGCCCGGAAGGGGCCTTATTGACCGTCAAAGTTTTTGTGCAGAATGCCGATCCGGCGCCCAAAAACGAAACAGTTTTCTTTGCAGTGGACGGGAACTTCCTATATTCCGGAAAACACCGCCTTTCCGGCCAGGAGACAGTACTGCAATTCACAACAGTCCTCAAAAAGCCGAAGTTGTGGTCGCCTGACGAGCCCGATCTCTATTCGGCGCACGTCGTGCTGGGGAAGGGCGAGGACGATCAGTTTACTCGCTTCGGCATTCGATCGTTTTCCGCTGAAGGTGAAAAGATTCTGTTGAATGGCAAGAGATTCAAGATGAGGGGGGTGAATCGGCATGACGATCATCCCGACTGGGGGTCGGCTCTGCCTGCACATATCATTCGTCAGGACGTCGAGATTTTGAAACGTCTGGGCGCCAACGCAGTGAGGGGTCATTATCCTCCCAGCGAGATGTTCCTAGATTATTGCGATCAGAGCGGTCTGGTGTTTATGGATGAAGTGCCTTCATGGCAGTACAGTTACGAGCAGCTCGCCCAGGCGATTCTTCAGAACAAGATCAAGCAGCAATATTACCAGATGGTCTATCGCGACATGAACCATCCCGGCATCTTCAGTTGGAGTCTGGGGAACGAATGGCGAGATTTTCACAAAGCATATGCAGACATCAAGAACCTGATCGAGTACGCCCGAACGGTTGACACCAGCCATTTTGTCACCTTCGTTACCGGAGGGGCGAACATCGATCGGTCCCACAGCTTGGTCGATATCATCTGCACCAATTGGGCGCGCTATCAGTGGTACGACCCTATTACTTATCTGGACAACTCCGAGGGAGAAAAGAGCGTCGCCAAGTTGAGCGAAATTCACAGACGCTTTCCCAATAAGCCGGTGGTCCTCACCGAATTTGGCGGGGCGGAATCTCAGGCAGGATGGCACAACTGGGGCAACGTCAAGTGGAGTGAAGAGTACCAGGCGCGCAACGTCTTCGATTCCGGAAGGTACGCGCTTGAGCAGGACTGGATCTCCGGCGGTTGCGTTTGGCAGTTTTGCGACACGCGCACCGACCCGTCGCGCATGCTGGCCGGACGATTGCATGGCTGGAACGGTAAAGGCATTGTGGACGCTTACCGCCAGCCCAAGATGGCTTTTTACAGATTGCAGGAGTTGTTCCATCAATTTTGAATGGAGGAACAAAATTATGAGGTTTCTGAAAAATCTGTTGACGTTCTGCGCTGTAATGCTGCTTTCATCCAACCTGATTTCCGCGCAGTCAACGCACGGCTCCATCGTTGGAAGCATCACCGATGCGACCCAGGCGGTCATTCCCGGCGTTTCTGTGACTGTCACCAACACGGCAACCGGCATCACCCGCTCGTTGATTTCCGGTGAAAACGGAAATTACGAAGCGACGCACCTGCTGCCGGGTACGTATCGAGTGACCGCCGAACTCCCCGGCTTTAAGACCTTCGTGCGCGACAATATAATCATCGCAAGCCGCGAAACAGTGCGCATTGATATCCCGATGGAAATAGGCGAGCAGACCAGCCAGGTTCAGGTGACCGCTTCGACGCCGGTGATCCATACGGAAGACGCGCAGATATCCAGCGAGCGCACCGCCAGACAACTGGACGAGCTGCCGTCGGTGAGCAACGGCGAGGCGCTGCCATATATTATGACCGCGCCGGGCGTGCAGAGCGCTTCCATTAACACGTTTTCGTTCAACGGCAGTCGCTCCGCTCAAACCGAGTACACGATCGATGGCATTACCAGCCCACGCACCTTCGCTACACCGCTGGTGGGTACGCAGAACAGCTTTGAAATGACATCGGAGCTGAAGATTCATGGCGCCAACAACAGCGCCGAGTTTGCCTCTCCGGGCATCATTTCCGTCGTTACCAAATCGGGCACCAATGATCTCCACGGCACTATTTTTTATTTCCACAGTAATTCAGCGCTGAACGCCCGCAACTTTTTTCTCCCCGAAAAGCCCAAGATCAAGACGCACAACTTCGGTTTGGCGGCGGGCGGCCCGCTGTCGATCCCGCGCTTTTACGACGGTCACAACCGGACATTCTTCATGATCTCTTACTGGGGGGAACGCGTTCCCGGAGTAAATGATGTCATTGCGACCGTACCGTCGCTGCCGATGCGCCGCGGCGATTTTTCGAGCGTTTCGGCCGGCGTGATAGACCCACAAACCGGCGTTGCATTCCCAGGGAACCGAATACCTGACAATCGCCTCGACGCCGTGTCGCGACGCATACAGGATCGTTTTTTTCCTGCGCCGAATTTTGGGGACCCCGACAAACTGGCCAGCGGCAACTTTCGGGGCCTGCTTGCTCGCGAGAATTTGACGAATCGATTCGAAGGCCGGATTGACCAGAAGATCACCGAGCGGAATATGCTTTATGTTCGGTATGCATGGCGCGGCGGCCCGCAGCAGCCGGTCGAGAATCTTCCGGCCATCGGCGTGCGCAACGGCTATCGCCGCTCCGCCAGTTTAGTGCTTTCCGATACCCACACGTTGACCAACAAGCTGATCAATGAATTCCGCTACGGTTTCCAGCGGAGTCCCAACCAGGTTTTGGGTCCGTTGCTTGGCCAGGACGTGCTGCGCTTTACAGGAATTCAGGGAGTCGCTGGAGGCGATAACTTGCGCGGCTTGCCCCAATTTAATGTGACTGGGTTGACTTCAATCAGCTCGGTGAACCACACCAAGGATGTGCAGGCAGTGTACCAGGTAAGCAACACGTTGTCGTGGTCTGGAGGATCCCATACGGTCAAATCGGGAATGGACTTGCAGCGGAGTCACGCCAGTGGAATTGATATTCCGATCGCCTTCTTTGGCCAGTTCAACTTCAGCGGATTTTTCACCAGCCAGCCGTACGCCGACTTCCTCTTGGGATTGCCGGAACGTTCTGCTCGCGCCACGTATCGGGGCGCCACTTACCTGCGGGGGACTCAACTAAACTTCTTCTCTCAGGATGATTGGAAGCTGACGCCAAAAGTGACGTTGAACCTGGGAGTTCGCTACGAGTATGAGTTTGCTCCGGTGGACAAGGATGGACTGATGTATAACCTCGATCCCAAGACAATGCGCCTTATCGTTCCGGACAAAACTTTGTCTTCCGGCCGGATCAATCCGTTGCTCCCTTCCACCATCAAGGTCATCAGCGCCACGGACGCGGGTTTTCCCCAGACACTTCACAGGCCGGACAAGAACAACATCTATCCTCGTGTCGGCGTGGCGCTCCGGCCATGGAACAAGACGGTGGTTCGAGCCGGCTACGGAATGTTTGTAGACAGCCTCGGCGTTTCTCTTACTCCGCCGCAGAGGGATGTCAATGCGCCGCTGTTTGGTTTTTCCGAAGAGTTTAGGAATACGGACAAGCGAAAGCCGGCCTTCACATTTCCGAACCCCTTTGGAGCGGTCGGCAGCATCGGTACGATCAGCGCCGCCGGAATCAATGTTGATTTTAAGAATCCCTATATCCAACAGTGGAATCTTACCGTGGAGCGCGAAGTCCTGGGCAACATCGGCGTGCGTGCCTCTTACATCGGTACCAAATCCACCGATCTCGCTTTCAGGCGTGAATTGAACGTCCCCCCTCCAAGCACTACACCGTTCAATAACGCGCGGCGCCCATTCCCGCAATTTGGGAGCGTAACGTTTGCCGACAACGGTGGCAATGCCATCTATCATGCTTTACAAGTGGATGCAGAGAGACGTTTCGCTCGTGGTCTGTATTTTCAAGCCGCCTGGACCTATGCCAACCTGATCAGCGACGTCGAAGACGCGCGCAACGACGCCGGTCCGGTGATAGAGAACCCGTTTGATCGCCGCCGCGAGCGGGGCCGCGAGACTTACTCGGTGCGACATCGGGTCAACGGCGCGGTGGTTTACGAAATCCCTGCCGGTCGAGGGCGGAGATTTCTGGCCAGCATGCCGCCTGCATTGAATCAGATCCTTGGCGAGTGGACCGTTTCGAGCCTGATGTATTTTGAGACAGGACGCTTCTTTAACCCTAGTTTCTCTGGAGTGGACATCTCGGGTACGGGCGCCACCGGCGGCCGGCCAGATCGAGTCTCGGACGGCAATCTTCCTGTTGGCCAGCGGACTGTGAACCACTGGTTTGATGCGGGTGCGTTCGTGGTGCCCGCGGCCAACAGCGGCCGATTCGGAAACGCAGGCCGCAATATACTTGAAGGTCCCGGCTTGAATTTGCAACACTTTAGCCTTCTGAAGCGATTCTTCGTGAAGGAGCAGCTTAATGTTCAATTTCAAATGAACATTTTGAATCTGTTCAATCACCCTAATTTCGACCTGCCCGCGGCGAATATTTCTACGCCTTCGACCGTCACGAAGATCAGTCGCAACCGCAACAGATTGGAAGGTCCCGATGGTCGCACGATGAGCGCAGAGTTGAGGGTCAATTTTTAATGTCACTGTCTGAACGGCGCGCCGAATTGGATGACGCGCCGGGGAGTAGGCAAATGAAAAGACGAATGCTAACCGTTTTGATTACCGCGATAGTGAGCATTGTCGCCATAGCCGGCACTTTTCTGAGGGCCCAGGAGTTCAGGGGATCCATTCTGGGCCGTGTCACTGACCCGTCCGGCGCAGTGGTGCCCGGTGCGTCCGTCACTGCTGTCAACGAAGCCACTAACGCTAAAGTTGAAGCCGTCTCCAACGACGAAGGCAACTACGCGATTCCATTTCTTCTGCCTGGCCGATACACAGTTACCGCGGAGCTGCCTGGTTTCAAGAAGTCGGTACGCAGTGGGATCATCCTGCAGGTGCAGGACAAAATTACCGTGGACTTCGCCCTTCAGGTGGGCGAGGCATCAGAATCGGTGACCGTCAGCTCTGAGAGTCCGCTGCTGCAGACTGCCAACGCTGATTTAGGGCAGGTGGTAGACCGCCACTTCCTGGATCGGTTACCCATCTCTGGCCAGAGCCCGCTGAATTTCGTTGATTTGGCGCCTGGTGTCATAGGCGGCAGCGGAGGTTATACCGGCAACAGCCAGAATGACATCACTATCAACGGCGGTAACGGTGGGAATCGGGGGAATGATGTGACTGTTGATGGGATTCCTAACCTCTCTGCGCGGCAGAGTGGCTTGGCCGTAACTATCCCGATGGCCGATGCCGTACAGGAATTCAGGGTCAGCACCACCATGTTCGATGCAAGCCTCGGCCGCTCAAATGGAGGGAGCCTGGCCCTCACCACTCGCGGAGGGACCAACGAGTTTCACGGCTCGGCCTATTATGACACTCGCAACCGCGCTCTGAATGCCAATTCTTGGACAAATAATCGACTGGGGATCTCCAGGCCCGCGACCAAATTCCACATGGGCGGCGGCACATTTGGAGGTCCGGTGGTAATCCCGAAATTGTATAACGGCCATGACCGCACCTTCTTCTTTTTCGCCTACGAACAGGTTCAGAATGTTTCACAAATTCTCCGCCAGGCACGCGTGCCCACGGCTTTGGAGCGGCTGGGTGACTTTTCACAAAGCCTCTCCACCAGCGGTCCTGCGCTCAGGCTCTTTAACCCTTTCAGTACCGTCGTTGACGCCAACGGCAAGTTCGTATCGAGGGCGGAATTCGCCGGCGCCAAAATCCCGCAGAATCTCCTCAGCCCCATCGGATTGGCTGTGCTGAGTCAGTATCCGTTGCCCACTTTCAATCTGACGCGTCCCCAAATCGGCCTGGACAACTGGGCTGGGTCGACCACCTTGACGCTAAACACCAAGAACCTGCAGGCGCGAGTGGATCAGCAGCTAAGCTCAAGGCAGCGTTTGTATGCGCGCTTTAGCGCATTGCGACATTTTCAGGAGCCCACTCCGAATTTGTTCCCGGGAGCGTCGAATTTCCCTGTTGGAGGGAACACTGATGTAAATCCCGACGGGCGGCGCAATCATTCGTTCAGCGCGGATGATACGATCACTTTCAGTTCCACTTTTGTAGGTTCCTTGCGCTACGGTTTTACCAGGACCAATATCAAGGTTCCCGACGGGAGCGCCGGCCTTGACCCTGCGCTGCTCAAGCTGCCGGACATCATTATTAAGAATGAGGTCAACGTGGGTTGGCCGGTTTTCAATTTGCAGGCTGATGGAGCGCCCACCATCGGAGGGGCAATCCGTCGCAGCGCCAACGACATACATGCCATTTTTGCAACATTCAACAAGCTGCAGGGTGCGCACAGCTTCAAATTTGGCACTGATACTCGGCTGCTTCGATGGTTCGAGCCGAACCCGGGACAGCAAGCCAATGGGAATTTCGTATTCAACAATACTCTCACCCGGCAGGATCCGACCCGATCGGCCACCGGCAATACTTCCGGCAGCGCGATGGCCTCGCTGCTGCTTGGGTTGCCGGCGACAGGAAACAGCAACATGGGACCGAATGCCTCGCTGGCATTGCAGAGCTATTATGCCGGCCTGTTCTTCCAAGACGATTGGAAGCTGGGCCGCAGGTTGACGCTGAACCTGGGTCTGCGCTGGGAGATAGAAACACCTTTCACGGAAAGGTTCGATCGCCTCCCGTACGGGTTTGACCCGACTGCGGCAGTGGGTATTACCGTGCCTGCAGTTACATTGCCGACCGGCGAGGTTGTGAATTTGGGTGCTCTAAAGGGTGGATTGGTGTTTGTCAATAAGGACGGCCTGCCCCGCCGCCAGGGTAAACTGGATCGGAATAACTTCGGCCCGAGAATTGGTCTCGCCTACTTGATCGGCAAGAAGACGGTGGTTCGCGCCGGCTACGGCATGTTCTTCTCCAGCACTGCTGTCAATGAGGGGACACCGGTGGCCCTGGCTTCCTTCAGTGCCATCACTCCATATCAAGGATCAGCCAACGGTGATACGACCGTCCTCCCTGGCGTCAGTCTTAGTAACCCGTTTCCCAATGGGCTGGTACAGCCGACAGGGAGCAGCTTGGGTCCAAAGACGGAACTGGGAAACAACGTCAATTTCCTGAATCAGGACATGCAGATGCCATACGTGCAACAGTGGACCCTTAACGTCCAGCGTCAATTGCCTTGGCAAACGTTTTTGGAAGTCGCCTACGCCGGCTCTCACTCCATAAAAATCCTCGAGACCTGGAATTTGAATGAACTACCCGACCGGTTCTTTAATGCGGCCAATACTCAGACTTCAGTGTCCAATCCGTTCAAAGGGCCGTTTCCTGCCAATAGCACGCTGGGCCAGGGAGACACTATCCGAATCGACAGGCTGCGCAGGCTCTTCCCGCAGTTCAACAACTTGAACGCCATAGGCTTGAACACAGGCCGGGTGGGATATGACGGGCTGCAGGTCACTATGCAGAAGCGGTTGTCCAACGGGCTGCAGTTTGTCGGCAGTTATTCATTGTCCAGGACGATGCAGTACACCGGCACCAGCGTAATCAATGAACGCCATAACACGAAATCCGCATCAGCGACCGATTTCCCGAATTTGTTCAGGCTGTTTGCCACTTACGACTTGCCGATAGGGCGTGGTCGGACATTTGGCTCCAATTTGCCCGGTTGGTTGGACAGCGTCGTGGGAGGCTGGAGTGGGACTTGGTTGACCCGTTACACCAGCGGTCCGGCGTTGACTGTGAACGATACGCGGGGCCGGCCGATCCCGATTCGTGATCCCAACCTGGAGGGTCCGATCAAAGGCCGCCTGGGTGATGGCCCGATCGATCCAGCCACGGGATTCCGCACCAATCCTTATTTGGATCCAACAGCTTTTATGAGCTTACCCAACGATTTTACGGTTACGCCGGAACCGGCGCGCTATGGATGGCTTCGTGGACCGGGGACACTACAGCATGGCCTTACGATTTTCAAGACCTTGCATATTGTTGAAAAGGTCAGCTTTGAGCTGCGTGGTGAGATCAACAACATATTCAATTCTCCTCAATTTGGCATCCCGGCGACCAACCTGGCAAGCAAAGCCACCTTCGGCGTGATCAACAGCGCCGGGGGGAATCGTACGATTCTGCTTGGAGGGAAGGTGAGATTCTAAGCGGGAGTTGCGGCACAACCGAATACCACGGCCAAACGCACTTTGGATTGCGGATTTCGGATTGCAGATTTCGGATTGCACGATCTCAAATTAGAAACAACTGAGAGCATCTGCGTCCATCCGCGCTAATCCGTGGCCAAATCTTTTACAGTCCAATTTTGATTTTTTCTCGCGTTCGAAGTCAAATGGCGCTCAAGGAGCTGAAAAGCCGCTCGCCTGATCGAGGTTGGGCCGTTGAGCACGTGCCGCTGGAAGTTGACAGTAGTGCAGCCACGCGCATACAGTAGCCGCAAAAGCTTCCGACAAGGAGAGTCCCTCTTATGCGATTGGCAAGAGTTTTAGGAATTGTTTTCCTGCTTTTTGGGATGACCGGCTGCATTTCTTCCACTACGGTAATTAAGATCAAGCCTGACGGCAGCGGCACAGTAGTTCAAACCACGACGATGAACGCCAAGATGGTCGCCCAGATGAAGGAGATGATGGCTGAAATGGCTAAGGCGATGGCCGGCGACAAACCCGCGACGGAAAAAGCCCCGGAGGCCGGGGCTCTGTTCACGGAAAGCGAAGCCCGTGGGAAAGCCGCGAAAATGGGTGAAGGCGTGCGGTTTGTTTCAAGCGAGCCGATCAAGACGAGCGAAGCTGAGGGGATTCGGGCAATCTACGCTTTCGACGACATTACGAAACTTAAGGTTGAAGAAAAACCGAGCGCACCTGGTCCGGTCGCTGCTCAAGGAATGGCGCCGCAGGAAGCCGATTCGTCCGGGATGACCTTCCGGTTCACCAAACAAGCCAACGGCAACTCGCTGCTTACTGTTCTTGTCCCGGAGAAGAAGGGGAAAGCGGAATCTGCGTC
>DASYPF010000474.1:0-18408 GCA_036006905.1 Acidobacteriota bacterium | reverse complement strand
ACCGCTCCATTGCCCCATGATGTTGCTGACAGAAGAACCTGATCTCCCCCGTGTCCCCAGTGTTCCCCGTGGTTTAATTCTTTGAGACGACGCGAAGCGCCGCCCAAGGATTGATTCCAACCCAATTATTGAAAAACCATCAGCGGATGGTTTATGCGGCGCCAACCGGCGGCATCGCGCGCAAAAGGCGCGGGCTTTGCCGCCGGCTATGCTCTGTAGACCCTTCGGGTTTTACCAGTTGATGCGCAGTGCCCACTGAATGATGCGGGATTGCACGCCTCCGCCGCGCACCGTGTCTACGATACTAGTTGCCTTGCCAAAGCTGGAGCCGTCAATTTGGGAATTCAGCGAGGTGAAGTTCGCATGGTTGAGCGCATTGAAGAACTCAAATCGGAATTCGAAATTGAATTGCTCGCTGATGGCTGCCACCGGCGTGCGTTTGATAATACTGAAATCCTGGTTGAAAAATTGTGGACCATTGAGTCCGAAGAAAGGCAGATTGCCCTCCTCATTGACTCCCGGGTGGTCAAAGCATGGCGTGGTCTGTCCGGGAGTGCACAGGACGGCTCTGCTGGTATTGCCGCTGATGGTCACCAGTCCTGAAGAAGGATTGATCCAGAAGACACCCGTGCCGGAGCGGAATACTCCCAACTGCTGCTGGAGATCACTTGCCGTCATATTGCGCAGGACGGCGTTGGCTCCTTGCAGTGACCCAATGGTAGTACGGCCAGAAGTGATATTGAAAGGCGACCCGGAACTCCAGCGCGTGGCGCCCTGCAGGTTCCATCCGCTGATGATCTTGTCGGTCAAGCCGTTGACATTACCTCCGAGCTCTCTTCCCCGACCAAAGGGCAAGGGATAGAGGAAATTGGCCGTGAAGGAATGCGGGACATCATAGGGGGCTCGATTCTTGTCCAGGGCCCGGTTACGCAGTGACCGGTAGTTTTGAGCTTCCGTCTGGCTAGTCAGGAAGCGGACGTCGGTAAGCACTTTGCTGTAGGTATAGTTGGTCTGGAAGAACAGGCCGCTCGAGAAGCGGCGCGTCATCTCGAGCTCGAGGCCGTGGTAATTCGACCAGCCCGCATTGTCCACCATGATCGCCTGGTTGGCGAATGGGTTAGCGACAAAGAAATTAAGCGGAAAGCCGGCCTCGCGATTGGCTCGGTAGGTGTTAGAGCGTCGGAGGGTGTCAAACAACCCGCCGATCTGGTTCTGATTGAGCTGGGTGATGAAGGTCGCATTGGTATAACCGGAGCTTGCGGGCAAACCGGCAAACAGCTTGTCGAAGATGGGCAGGGTCACCTGTCCTGCTTTTCCCTGGTTGGCAAAACTGGTTCCGCCGATAACCAGGTTCTTCTGGGCATTGAGAAACTCGTTGAGCAATCCATTGTTCTGGAAATCGATCTCGTTGATGTTCCAGGCCCGGAACTGCTTGACGGCGTGGTTGCCCACATAGCGGGCCTCCACGACCATCCTCTTCATGATTTCCCGCTGGATCGAGAAACTCCACTCCAATACGTAGGGCGTTGCCAGGTTCTGGTTGAAATACCACAGATTGGCGCCGGTGTTGTTAACGAAGTTGGTGCGTTGAGAAACCGGAAAAACATCGAGGGGCGCCGGCGGCAACGGATTGGAAGAGGTGCTGAATACTCCGGTCGGCGTGTTGTTGGCCACCACACTGAACAGCCCGGTGTTAGCCGTTGAAGCTTGGGAGAGCAGAGTAAAACCATCCTGGGTGAAGTGCGTGGCAAAGCTGCCGCGGATGGAGGTCTTCCCGTTCCGCTGCGGATCCCAGGCAAACCCCAGGAATGGACCGAAGTTGTTGCGATCGGGACCGTACATCGGGTTGCCGTTGCCGCTCCCGGCGAAATCCAGAAGCGTGTCGGTAGCCGCGGGCGTGTTGACCGGCTTGAACAAATTGTTGATTCCGGCTGGACCCCAAAGCCCGGCCTCCCCGTCCTTGGGCAACAGTATGAGCCTGGTGCGGTCATCGAACACACCCTGGTATTCATAGCGCACGCCGTACTGGAGATTCAGATTCGGGCGAAACTTGAAGCTATCCTGCAAATAGAAGGAGAGGTTTTTCTGGATGGGATTGATATTGCGCGGCACGCCCCTCACAAAACCGGATGACGGCGATGTGTGGTTGAAGCCTTGCTGGATCGAGCCTAGAAGTCCGGTGACCAGATTAAAAACATCCGAGGCCCGGCTCAAGTCACCGGCGTTAATGCCTCCCGGGAACTTAGCGGCGGTAATACCATTGGGGTTCGCGCTATTGGATCCTAGGGTCACCAGCGGAACTACGGTGTTGAAAAAATAGGAATTGGCCAGAACCAGGCGAAACTCTCCGCCGAACCGAATCGCGTGGCTCCCTTTGATCCAGGCGAAGTTGTCGATGACCTGGCGGACCGGCGTGTTCCGTCCCTGTGGTAGATTGGTCGAGGTAATCGTCGGATCCGTCACCCGCGGAACGGTCAATTGGAAGCCGCCCGTGCTCTTATAGTCCTCGAACAGGTTGAATCCCACCGGAGCGCGTTGATAGCCGACCCGGACCTCGTTGGTCTTGTTGGTTCCGAAAACGGAGTGAAGCCCCCAGGTCAATACCTGGCGCCTGGAAACCTGCGCTCCTCCCGGCGACTTCGGGAAGTTTGGCTCAATACCGTTCAATAGATCAGGAGTGCTGTCAAAATCCGCCTGGTTGAACACGAACTCGAGGGAGTGCCTCTCGGTCAACTGATGGTCAGCACGGAGGGTGTAACGATCCTGAACTCCCTTTCCGGGCAGGTTGAACACAAAACAGCGGATATTGGCAACGTCGCCGCCCCCGCATCCAGCGTCCGTCAAACCCTCGGCAGGTACGAGGCTGTTATAGAAATCCATGACAGCCTTGTTGATCGTCGGTGTGACACTGCTGGTGCCAATGGTTCCCAGCGTCAGCAGATTCACCGTCTGCGCCGCGCCTCCCGAAGTGGGAGTATAAGTGAACGAGCCCAGGCGCGCCGATGGCGTCAGAACCGTTCTGGTTCGCGGCCGCGACAAGGGCTCTCTAAAGGCTTCGTATGAGCCGAAGACCCAGGTGCGGTTACGCCCGTTATACACCTTGGGAATGAAGACCGGGCCGCCCGCGCTGGCCCCGATGCGATTCTGCAGTTGAAAGGGCCGGGGAACTCCCGACGCGTTGTTGAACCAGGTATTGGCGTTGAATGCATTGGTGCGCTGGAACCAAAACAGCGAGCCGTGAAAATCATTCGAGCCCCGCTGGGTTACTATGTTCACCTGCGCTGCCCCAAAACCGGCATCCACGCCGATACCACCGATGGAGACGTTGAACTCGCCAACGGTGTCCACAGTGGGAGCGCTAATGGCAAAGAAGGAGCTGGTTTTGACGAAGTTGTCGGCGACATTGATGCCGTCTTGTGTGATGTTGGTGGCGTTGCCGCGCAGGCCGTGCACAAATGCATCGGCGATCCCGGATGCCGTTGGGGTGACAATGCCCGTCATAGTCCGCACCAGATCCAGCGGATTGCGCGTCGGCAGCGGCAGATCCATGATTTGCCGTCGATCCACACTGTTCTTTAGCTCAACCGACTCTGTCTGAACTGTGACCTGCTCGGAGCTGACCACTACCTGGGTGCCTACCGTACTCAACTGCATCTTGGCCACAACCCTGGCCGTCTGGGACACAAAAACCTGGACACGGTCGATAGTCACCGTCTGAAAGCCCGGCATTTCCACCGTGACGCGGTAAAAGCCATTCGGCAGGCTGGGTACGATGAATACTCCGGAATCATCTGAAACGACGTTGTAGGTCTGGCCGGTATTCAGATCCACGACGCTGACCGAGGCTCCCGGAATCACCGCGCCGCTCGGGTCAGCGACCGCTCCGGTGAGTGTGCCGTTCTGCACTTGAGCTAGTGCCGTGGCCGCAGACAAAATAAAAAGCAGCAGGAAAGTTACAGATTGTGAGATTGAATTTTTTCCCATATTCCCCTCCCAAGCAGTTTTCAGCAATCAGCTCTCGGCCCCATTTGACGCCCTGTTTGCTGAGCGCTGATAGGTGAGCACTAGCGATTGTGCGGATGCATGCCGCTAGTTGGAGGATCATTTTCAATCCAACCTGAAAACTTGTCACGCAAAATTTTGTTTGCGAGAATCCAAATTTATGGATTGGCAGATTGAAATGCGGCATTGAATTTTTTCTTGCAGAAGACGTAAACTTCCTTTCGGATTCAACCAGATTTTTGTTAGGGAGCAGATGAAGAATACTCGCGCGCAGTTCGGGTCGGTGTGTGGCAGCGCTGACGCCGGCACCCACAGAGCCGCGACCGGAAGGGAGCGGCGCGCCGAGGTAACACTTTGCGACTACACCAGCGCAGAGTTACTGCACAAACGATGCGGGACGTTCCGATTTTGCGAGCCTGATGGTGATGACTCAATCTGGCGCGCCGCTTCCTTCCGGTCGCGGCTCTAATGGAGGCCTTATGGCAAATCGTCCACGTTATTACTCGCTGGAAAAAGGAGCTTTGTTTCTGATCGTGTTGCTGGCCGCTATTTCTTTTGGCTTGGCCCAAACGGGAACTTCGCGCATCAATGGGACGGTGACAGACGCTTCCGGCGCAATAGTGCCTGGCGTTACCGTGACTGCAAAGAATGAAGCCACCGGAATCACTTATACACAACTCACTACAGACGCCGGCCTGTTTGCGTTTCCCGATTTGCCCGCCGGCAGTTACACCATTACCGCAGAGTTGGCTGGTTTTAAGACGATCAAAAAGACCAACAATGTTCTCGAAGTGAATACACCTCTCACCGTGAACCTGCTGTTGGAGGTGGGGGAGATGTCCCAAGTCGTCAATGTCGAAGGTGGTTATGAAAAGCTGCAGACGACAAACGCGGTGATCGGCAATGTAGTCGAGCAGAAGGCGATTCAGGAGCTCCCGTTGAATGGACGCAATCCGCTCACACTCATCACGCTTGAGCCGGGCGTGGTGCAGCGTTCGGCCGGTGGCGCCGGGTCCGGGGTTCACGTCAACGGCTCGCGCGATCGCGCTTACAACGTGACCATCGACGGGATCGAGGCCAACGAGAATAGCGTGCCCAACCCTGTAAGCAACCTGTACCGGCTCAACCCGGACAACGTGCGCGAGTACAAAGTCACCACCAACAATGCCACTCCGGAAGAAGGGCGCAACAGCGGCGCTTCTGTGTCGGTAGCGACGCGCGGCGGCACCAACGAATTGCATGGGACAGTTTACGAATTCGCGCGCAACACGGCGTTCAACTCCAACGAGTTTTTCGCCAACGCGCAGGGCACACCCAAGCCGGAGATCAGGCTGCATCAGTATGGGTTTGAGGTTGGCGGGCCAATTAAGAAGAATAAGACTTTCTTCTTTGGGAGTTGGCAGGGCCAGAATGTGAAGTTCAACCAACCGATTGATCAAACCTTTGGAGTTCCGATCATTTACACGCCGCTGGCGCTCTCGGGTGTTTACCGTTATTTCGTCGCCGATCCGAAGTCTCCCTTTGTGCTGAACGGCCAGACAATCACTCGAAATACTCCACTGCTGGTAGATAGGAACACCGGCGCTCTGGTGGCAGGAGTTCGAACCTGCGCCAGTGCGGCGGACACAAACTGCGTGGCCAGTTACAACATGTTCGCCAACGATCCGGCCAAAATTGGCATCGATCCGGTAATTGCTAAACTTTTTAATTCCTACCCGAAGCCGAATTCGTATGCATTCGGAGACGGGCTCAACACCGCGACTTACCTGTGGAATCCTCCCACACGCAATGCCGGCCCTCATTACATGGCGCGAATCGATCACACTTTCAGTGAGAAACACAGTTTGTTTGTGCGCTGGCTGCAGGCTGATCAGGACACCCTGGACGGTGATCCCTTAAATGGCAGGCCACAGGTGTTCCCGGGTTTCCCGCCTCTGGGTGAGGTCTTTCGAAGAACCAAAAATCTATCGATTAGTTATCGAAGCGTGTTTTCTTCGCGCGTCGTCAATGAGTTCACGACGGGATTCGCGCGCTTCGTTTTTCTGTTCACTCAAGGAGAGGCGAATCCTGCTTTTCCCAATATTCCGCCGTTTACTTTCAACAACGCAGATCGCCCCTTTATCAACACGCCCAGGACATTCCGAGCAGCGACCACACCGCAGTTTTTGGACAACTTAAGCATTGTCCAAGGGGCGCACGTGTTTCGCATGGGCGCCAACATCCGGCTGTACGAGCACAACGACGTTCGCGGCCAGCCCGGAGGGATCAACGTCACTCCGTCGCTTTCATTCAGCTCAGGCATACGACCACCAGTTGGATTCAATACCCCTGCTGTGGCTACCAGCTCTGCTGCCGGAATCAACAGCACGGACAACACTCGGCTGCTGGGCAGCATCAACGATTTGATGGGAATTCCCGCGAGGTTGTCTCAGGTCTTCCTGGGAGACGTGAACGGCGACTTTTTCCTTCCCTTCACGTCCAACAACAGTGTGACCCTGTGGTCAGAAGGACATCGGCTGAAGCAGTATAATTTTTATTTTCAGGATGAATGGAGACTGCGGCAGGGGCTCACGCTCAATTACGGGGTGCGGTGGGAAATCAATACTGCGCCGACGGAAGCCGCCGGTCGAGTTTTTGTGGCCGACAAACCCATTGACGGGTCCCAGGGCCTGGTGACTTTCAAGAAGGCGGACCGGTGGTATGACCGCACCAACAGCGCGATCGGGCCACGTCTGGGCATTGCCTGGAGTCCCGGCAAGAGCACAAAGACGGTGATCCGCGCAGGGTATGGCCTTGCGTTTGATCCCCTGTCTTCGTTCCAGGTGACCGCAGTAGCCGGGCGAGTTCCCGGACTGGTAACTTCGTGTTCGTCTACCGTGGGTGGAGCGACCACTCCGGGTTGCCAGGCTGCCCCCGATATTCGGATCGCACAGGGATTCCCTTCGGAACTTCCCCCGCCCGCTACCAAACCGTCGGCCTTTTTCACACCTCCGGCGCAGCTTTTGTCAAACGCGCCGTCGTTCGCTTCGTTTGATCCCGATTTGAAGCTTCCCACGGTCCACCAGTGGAATTTGAGCGTTCAACGCGAGCTTCCTTTTGGATTTGTGGCCCAGGTGGCCTACGTCGGAAGGCGCGGCCTTCGCCTGCTGCGTGCATACGACATCAATCAAATCAACGCAGACGGGATCCTCCCGTCGTTCTCGATCATGCAGCAGAATGTGGCCAAGGCATGCCGGCCTGATGGAACGGGCTGTCCCTCTGGAGTAAGCGGGGCGGCAGTTCCCATTGTGACTTCCGGAGTTCTAACAGCCGCCTTTGTCAATTCCAGTACGACGATTAGCGACCTCACGCTGAATGCCGCGGGGAATTTTGCAGGCCGCGTCGAACAGACAACCCTGGCCGCCAAGCTTCGTCCCAATCAGCAATTTGGCGTCATCACTTACCTGGATTCGGGTGGCGACTCTTACTATCACAGCGGACAGCTCACGCTGCGCAAACGCTTCGAGCATGGCCTGTTGATCGGCTTGGCGTACACCTATGCGAAGTCAATCGACGATCAGTCGGTCGACCCGGTAGGCGCATCGTCGGGAGGCGGACTTTCCACTACCAACTCGCGCACTCCCACGGACATCCGCAACTGGCGCGGAGAACGGGGCCTTTCCGACTTCAATCGTACGCATGCCCTGACGATCAACAGCGTTTGGGAGTTGCCCCTTGGAAGGGGCGCCCGCTTTGGCAGTAACTTGAATCCTGTCGTGAATGCCGTTGTGGGAGGTTGGAGTCTTAACAGCATATTTACGAAAATGTCAGGCGAGTTCTTTGCGGTGAGAAGCGGTGTGCGAACTTCGAATTTCTCCCATGAATCCCGTGCGGATCTGGTGGGGGCCAAGCCGGAGCCGCAGTTGCAGGAGCTGGCGGGTATCCCCGGTCCCGTGCTGTTCAAAGATAACAGCGCTTTCAAGATTCCTGATCCGGGAAAGAATGGAATCGGGCGAAATATTTTTGAAGCGCCCGGTTACTGGAATCTGGATTTGGGGATTGGAAAGAAGTTCGACATCACCGAAAGGGTCAAGCTGAATTTCCGAACCGAGATGTTCAACGCGCTCAATCATCCCAACTTCGACAATCCACGGGATGCATCGGTCGGCTCACCAAGCTTCCGCTCGACGGTGTTTGCGCAGACGTGCTGTGCCACGGTGGCTCCTCCCACGACGCAGACCATCATCCAGACCGGCGAATCGGCGCGCGTGATCCAGTTGGCGTTGAAGCTGACGTTCTAGGGGGATGTAGAAGCTGAAGTGTCGCGGACACGGGGAAACGGAGACGCGGGGACGCGGAGACAGGGGGACACGGAGACGCGGGGACGCGGAGACAGGGGGACAAGAGACACGGGGACAAGGAGACGGCGACACGCGGGGACGCGGAGATGGGGAGACGCCGTGAGGAAGTGACGTCCCCGTGTCTCCTTGTCCCCTTGTCCCCTTGTCTCCCCCTCCCCGTGTCTCTCTGTCCCCGTGTCCTCCTGTCTCCGCGTCGGTAATGCATGCTCTTCTTCGTCATCCTCGCCATCATTCTCTGCCAGCGCGCTTTTGAGGTCTGGCTGACGGCAAAGCACACGCGCTGGATGCAGCAGCAAGGCGGGCGAGAATACGGCCGCGAGCATTACCCCTGGATGGTCCTGCTGCATACCGGCTTCCTATTCTCTCTGGGCCTGGAACATCAGTTACGCGCTCCACGCTTTTTCCCAATCTGCCTGCTGCCGCTGCTCCTTGCACAAGTGTTGCGGTATTCCGCCATGTGGGCGCTGGGAGAATTCTGGAATACTCGGGTGTGGGTGCTGCCGGGCGTCCCGCCCATTGGGCGCGGTATCTTCCGGCTGATGTCCCACCCTAACTATGTAGGAGTGACTCTGGAGATTTTCTTCCTGCCGGCAATGTTTGGCCTGTGGGTCACGGCGATTGTGTTTAGCCTGTTAAATGCCTGGATGTTGGCGGTAAGGATTCGCGTGGAAGAAAGGGCTTTGCGACTTCCGAATGGCGAATGACGAATGTCGAATGAAGGACGGACTGGCAAACTCATTCCAAAAAATCAGAAGGCTCGTTCATTCCTCATTCGACATTCGCAATTCGTCATTCGAAATTCAAAGTAGCCAGCTTCATTGGCAGGGACCTGAACTCCCGGCGAAAAGGGTCCAAGATCAGTCCAAAGCTCTCAAGAGTTGTTGCTCCCAGTAAAGGCTCGTCTCCTGGTTCCCCGAAAATAACTGACGAGTCTCCACGGCGATTCTCATAGAAAAAGGCAGCAGTTCCCAGGTTGCGTTCCACCGTCTCTCCATTCGCGAGGATGAATTCTCGATGAGAGTGGGGTTGAATTCCCAACTGCTCCAGAATTGGTCCCGGTATTAAAGTGTAGACGGCGCCGGAATCGATCAGGCAATTGACTTCAATTGGTTTGACTTTATCGGCTGGATTGCCCACTTGGATACGAACAAATGTGAGTCCCATCTGTCCTCTCTTTTGCATTCTAGCACTTTCGAGACAGTAGTCGGCAGGAGGCGGGAGGCAGGAGGCAGGAGGCAGTCGGCAGTAAGCAGTCGGCAGTAGGCAGGCAGGAAAAAGCGTCATTGGTCATTAGTCGTGATTCCTTATTGGTCATTCGTCCTTCACACTGTGGATCAGTTGGAACTAATGACGATTGACGAGTGACGTATTACGCTTCTTGCCTGCCGACTGCCGACTGCTTACTGCCTCCTGCCTACTGCCTCCTGCCTCCTGTCCCGCTAAGCCTGTTATAATCTCGCCTCGTATGGCTGAAAAATTCTATCTGGCCACGTTCGGCTGTCGCGTCAACCAGGCCGATAGCGCGGCGATGAAAAAGCAACTGGAAGACGAAGGTTTTCGTCAGAGCGAAGATGTTTCCGACTGTTCGGTAATCATCGTCAACTCCTGTACGGTTACGCATCGGAGTGATCAGCAGGTTCGGCAACTGACACGCAAGCTGCGCCGCGAGAACCCTACCGCGCGCTTGATCGTTACTGGTTGTTACGCGCAGCGCGATCCGAAAATGTTGGCAGAAATGGACGAAGTGGACCTGGTGCTGGGCAATCTGGAAAAGGAGCAGATTTGTGACTTTCTGAACGGGTCGACAGGTCAGCAGGTCCAAGAGTCAGCAGGTCAGCAGGTCAGCAGGTCAACAGGTCAGGAGGTCATCGGTTATCGGTCATCGGTCACCGCTCATCAGTCATCGGTCGTCAATGCGGAATGCGGAATGGGGAATGCGGAATTTCCGATTGCGGATTGTGGATTGCAGATTGCGGATTGTGGATTGCAGATTGCGGATTGTCCTGCCGATCACGCAATCCGGAATCCGCAATTGGAGAATCCGCAATCGAACATTTCGCATTCCGCATTCTCCATTCCGCATTCCGCATTCGGAAAATCCGCAATCCGCAACCCGCAATCCGAAATTCCGCATTCCGCCTTTGGTCCATTCCCCATTCCGCATTCGCCCAATCCGCAATCCGCAATCCGCAATCCGCAATTGGAGAAATCCGCAATCCGCAATCCGCAGTCTCCCCTCCCCCTCCCCATTCCTTCCTACTTCGATAACTCCAAGGTCTTCGTCTCCGATCTTTCTCGTGAAACTGAGATTGAAGTTCAGCCGGTCACTACTCTGGAGGGGAAGACTCGGCCATTTGTGAAGATTCAGGAAGGGTGCGATTCGCGGTGTTCCTACTGTATCGTCCCTTTCGTCCGGGGCGCAGGACGCAGCGTGCCGCCCGATTCGGTCCTGTTGCAAGTGCGGCAGTTGCTTGATGAAGGTTACAAGGAGATTGTGCTGACCGGAATCCATCTGGGGAGTTACGGCAGCAAGTTAAAGCCCCGCGTCAAACTGGAAGAATTGGTGTGCAGGCTGCTCGACGTGTGCGAGTTGCATCAGCTCCGCCTGAGCTCGATTGAACCGATGCGATTCTCGCGCAAGCTGATCGACCTGGCAGTGGGAGACGCCCGCTTTGCGCCCCATTTTCACCTGCCACTGCAAAGCGGCTCTGACTTTATCCTGGGTGCGATGAACCGGACTTACGGCCGGGAGCAATACGCAGATCTCATCGCTGAGATTCACCAACGCCTGCCTCATGCCTCCATCGGAACGGATGTGATGGTCGGATTTCCGGGAGAGACAGAAGAATCGTTTGAAGAAACGCGACGGTTCATCGAAGAGCTGCCACTTGCTTATCTGCACGTTTTTCCGTTTTCACGAAGAACCGGTACGGTCGCTGCGGAGATGGAGAATCAAGTCAACGAATCCGACAAGAGCAGCCGTGTTGAAATTCTGCGCCGGCTCTCGGCGCAAAAGCTCCGCGCTTTTGAAGACCGTTTTCTCGGTAGTGTCCTGCGCGCCCTGGTCCTGCACGAGAGGGAGGCAGGTTATTGGACCGGGCTGACGGGGAATTATCTGAAAGTGAAGATCCCTGTGGAACAGAGCGGGCCTAACGAGTTTATTTTCGTAACTCTGCAACGGCGAGGGGATTTGCTGTATGGATTCCCTTGAGCATTTGAGGCAGGAGTCTACGGCTCCTGCAATGTACCCTTTGTGTCCTTTGTGTCCTTTGTGGTTAAAGATTTTTACCACCAAGGACACAAAGGACACCAAGGCTTCGAAAGCTTGGACTCGGAATCTTGAATCCGACACCGGAGACCTGATACTCGGCACCCAAGAATTCAGACATCTTCCAAAACGACAACTGCCGCTGCGATGGATCTGGAGTGACTGAGCGACAGATGAACACGCGCAGAACGGCATAACTGACTAGCCCGGCCGGTGAGCGCAACTTTCGGAGGCTGGCCGTCGCGGGAAATGACTTCGATCTGCCTCCATTCGACTCCCTGACCCCATCCGGTCCCGAGCGCTTTCATCATCGCTTCCTTGGCGGCAAATCGGGCGGCGTAATGGATGTGCGCCTCGCTGTGGCTGTCGCAGTAGCGGCATTCTTGATCAGTGAAGACACGCCGGCGGAAACGCGGGCCAAAACGCCTCAGACTTTCTTCCACACGCTTGATCTCGATGACATCAATGCCGACAGCCCGGATCATTGGATCCCTATTAGAGCGAACATTCGCCCGGTGCGCGCCCCTTCGCGCCGGTAGGAAAAAAACATATCAGAGTCGCACTGAGTGCAGTACGCATTCCAGAGAATCTGATTGGGTTTCAGCCCCAGACGGGTCGCCTGCGCATAGTTGGCTTTGCGCAGGTCGAGAAACTTACGCTCTCTGTCCGGGCGCGCGACGAAGAATGAGTCGGCTTCAGCAAATTGCGCCTGAAATGCCGCCACCACTTCCGGCCCCACCTCATAACAGCAGTTTCCGATACTCGGTCCAAAAGCAAGGATCAGATCATTCGCAGCAGAGCCACGCTCCAGCATTTGTCGGATGGCCGTGCCGGTGATGTTGGCAAGCGTGCCGCGCCAGCCGGCGTGGAGGATCCCGGCAAGTTTTCCGCGAGTATCGATCAACAGCAGCGGCAAGCAATCAGCGGTTTGCACGATAAGCAATCGGCCGGATACGCCGGTGATCAGCCCGTCTCCCTCGAAAACTTCGGCTGAATTGTGTTCGGAGATCCAATGAACGTGATTGCCATGTCGCTGTTTCAAGGAAATCACTTTCTCGGATCGGCGGAGACAATCCAGCAATGTGCGGGTTTCAAGTTTTGGGTTCGCTGATAGCAAGAGCGGGCCGGATTGTTTTATCGTGAATAGATGGAAAAGGAAGGGAATCTCCTCGAGCTCTTCAAAGACCAGAAAGCGTTTACTCTCGCAGTAAGCAGATTGAAGCATTAGTAGATTAGTACCGGTTAGTGATACACGGATTACACGGAAAACACCGATTAACGAATGTCCAAACTCCATAGCCACCGCGGAGTCAAGCCCGTGATGGCGGTATGAGGTCGCTCGCTGCGTCCTGCCGAACGCATGATTTCATTTGATTGGCTTCGCGGTCTTCGCGCCTTCACGGTGGAATTTTTCAGCCCCTGTGATTCGAGACAGCAGCGCTGGATTTGGCGACTTCCTCTTCCATTTTCTTTTTAAATTCTGCCATCCTATCGGCCAGCTTCTCATCCTGCAGCGCCAGGATCTGGCAGGCAAGGACGGCGGCGTTCTTGGCGCCGGCCTTGCCAATCGCCATCGTCGCCACCGGCACTCCGGCCGGCATCTGGGAAGTCGCCAGCAGGGCGTCCCATCCTGCCAGTGCGGAAGCAGCCAGCGGCACGCCAATCACCGGCCGCGTTGTCTCTGCCGCCACAAAACCACCGAGATGAGCCGCGCCTCCCGCTCCCACAATGAAAACCTGAACGCCGGCTTGTTCCATCTCAGCGATGAGCCTTCGCGTGCGCGCAGGAGATCGGTGTGCCGAGGTTACGGTGACAAAGTGCGGCACTTCCATTTCATTGAGGAAACGCACGGCGTCGTGCATGATGTCCGCGTCACTGGAGCTCCCCATGAAGATGGCGATTTTGTAGTTACTCATCGAGACGTTTCATCCTGGCTCAAAAATAAACCGCAAAGACCGCAAAGGACCAATCAAAACCGTTTACCACCAAGCCACTAAGACACCCAATCTAAAACAGGTTAGCAGTTGTCCGTTGGTGCCTTGGTGTCTTGGTGGTTCCGTCCTTTCACACTTCATTTAATCCCTGCCCCAATGTCGGACCGATAGTGCATCCCATCAAAATGGAGCGCATTGACTGCCTGATAAACCTGCAGTATCGCCTCGCCCAGACTGCCGGCTGCCGATGCCACGGTCAGCACGCGCCCTCCTGCAGTGATGATCTTGCCGTCCTGCGGCGAAGTGCCCGCATGAAAGACTTTAATATTGTGCATCTCACGCGACATTTCAAGGCCAGTGATTACCTTGCCCGTCTGAACAGTGCCAGGATAGCCGTGCGCCGCCAGCACCACGCAGGCGGCGCAACGTGAACTCCAGCGAACAGAGGTTTCCGCCAGCGAACCGTTGGCAACAGCCGCCAGCAGTGCGGCCAGGTCCGACTCGAGCCGAAGCAGCACGACTTGGGTTTCCGGGTCGCCCAGCCGCACGTTAAATTCCAAAACCTTCGGCCCTTCGGCGGTGATCATCAGCCCGGCGTAAAGAATCCCCTGAAATGGATGTCCTTCCTCTTCCATGGCGAGAAGCGCAGGCTGGATAATTTCGTTCAGAATACGCCGCTCTGTTTCGTCACTGATCAATCCTGGGACAGAAACAGCCCCCATTCCGCCGGTGTTCGGCCCGCGGTCGTTGTCTAAGGCACGCTTATAGTCCTGGCTGGCGACAATCGGCGCAGCGGTACGGCCATCGGTGAAAACCATGTATGAAGTTTCGCGTCCTTCCAGGAATTCTTCCAGCACCACACGGTTGCCCGCGTCACCGAAGTGATGCTGGTTAAAGATCAGATCGAGCGCGTTTTCTGCTTCTTTTCGCGACGAACAGATGAAGACGCCTTTTCCGGCCGCAAGGCCATCTGCCTTTACAACCATGGGAAACTGCCACCATTTTTCCAGTCGCGCCATTGCATCGCTGTAGGTATGGACTGTCTGATATCGCGCCGTAGGAATAGAGTGCCGGGCCATGAAGTCTTTAGCGAAGACCTTGCTTCCTTCAAGAAGGGCTGCTTGCCGGGATGGTCCCACCAGAGACATTTTGCGCTTGGAGAATTCTTCATGTATCCCGGCGACCAACGGCGCCTCTGGCCCGACGACGGTTAAGTCGATCGCCTGTGCCTCAGCGAAATCGGCCAGCGAAACAAGATCGGTCGCCGAGATGGGGACATTTTCGAATTCCAGGGCGGTTCCCGCATTTCCCGGTGCCACAAAAATCTTGCTGACCTGTGATGATTGTGAAATCTTCCAGGCAATGGCATGCTCTCTAGCGCCGCTGCCAACGATTAAGACCCTCATCAGCGTCTCGCTCGCATTATTCGTGGGTATTCGCTGAAAGGCCCAAAACGCAAAGACGCAAAGACGCAAAGACGCAAAGCAGGTTCTAAATGTCGAATGACGAGTGACGAATGTCGAATGAAAAACTGTCGTGTTGCTGCTTTTCTGTCCTCATTCGACACTCGAAATTCGTCAATCGACATTTAGAACCTGCTTTGCGTCTTTGGTCCTTGCGTTACGTCTTTCGGTATCAGCGTGATGCTCCACACCCGATCGCCGAGCAATATCTTATTGACCACAGACATTCCCGTTTCGACCTGCGCAAACACCGTGTAGCCGCCGTCCAGATGGGACTGGGGCGAGTGGCAGATAAAGTACTGGCTGCCCCCGGTGTCTTTGCCCGACAGCGCCATCCCGACAGTACCTGACAAGTAGGGGCGCTCGTTGATCTCGCAGCGGATCGAAAAACCCGGCCCGCCGTCGGTGTCGTTACGTGGATCGCCCCCCTGTATCACAAAATCGGGCACTACGCGGGGGAATGTGAGATTGTTCAGATATCCCTGCCGCACCAGATGGATGAAATTAAAAACGGTCAGCGGGGCATCACTTCCGAAGAATGTGATGGTCCAGTCGCCACGGTCTGTAGAAAAGCGCGCGCCCGTGTACTGATTGATTGTCTGCAGCGCGTTGACATAGAAATTGTGATTCCGACCTGTGTTGACCAGGCCCGCGATACCCGGCGCGATCCGCTGAAATTTGGACTTTAAAAGCTCTCTGGCGTGCAGGCGCACGTTTCGGTCCACGTCTCGAGTCATGCGTTCCAGCAGCGGGAGGGCTGTCTGGGCATCGAGCGTGCCGACAAAGTCCTCGGCAGCCAGACGGGCGTCGACAGTCTGCTCGGATTGAAATTTGAAATAATTTTGCATCACGCGGTCCAGTGCATCCTTTCTCCAGGCGGCTCTCTCGGAGCGCTTGCTTAACGCGACCAATGCCTGAGCGGCATGGGCGCGCAGGATGGCATCCGGGTCGGAAAGGTACCGCCAGAACGTCTCCGGAGCTGCTTCTTGTCCAGTTTGAATGATGGCGTCCAGGCACCAAGGCAGCAACAGCCTGCGCTCAGAACGGGCAAGAGCGTAGCCGGCTATGGAGAGAAGTTTCTGCAACGCCGCCGGCGTGGCGTTTTCCCCCAGCGCCTGAACTTTGAAGCGCTGCAGCCAGAACGGATCGTTAGTGACGTCGATTTCGGCCGGAAAGGTTTCATCGCCTTTGCGCGCTTTGGCCAGCGCCACGACAGCCGGGGCAGAAGCGGGCCGGCGGTCTCGGGCGAGGCGCGCGATCACGTCCATTCCGATCGTCGATTTTAAGTTGCCCCAGGCTTCCGCCGCGGCTGCGATGGCGTGCTCATCCTCCCCCGGAACAGGAGAGAGGTGCTGCTGGATGAAATCGGCCAGCGGTTGGGCCGCGGCAGTCGAGCGAGTAAGCCCCAGGCCGCGCGCAGTCTCAATGCGAACAGTGAGATTCGACTCCCTGAGCAGCGGCGTCAGCACGGCCACGGCGCTTTCGCCGGTCAATCCGTAGGCGCGCGCGCTCTGCGCCCTGACTTGAGAGTTGTTGTCAGCCAGCAGCACTTTGAGCTGCGCCGCCGCACTGGCATTGCGCAAGCGATAGATGGCATTGGCCAGTCGCCAGCGTACCTCGGCTGAGCTGTGATCTTTCAGGGCCAGCACGCGCTCGATGTTGGACGGATCTCCCATACGCACCAGGGCCATCAATCCCTGGCCAACCATCTCCACGTTGCCCGTGTTTTCAAAGATGGCAGTGATTACACGACCCGCGCTCGACTTGTCGCCCGACTTGCCGAGTGTCTCCACCGCGCGCAGTCGAACCAGAGTATCAGGATCGGACAGGGAGGCGAGTACGGTCGAGAGCCACTCCGGCCGAAAGTTATAACCTTCATGCTGAAGGTTGGAAGGATCGATGATCTCTCCGATGGAAAACAGGGCTCGGGCGCGCACCAGGGGGTTGAGGTCTCCCAGGCGCTCAAACAACCAGGGAAGCGCACGGGGATCTCCGATGCGCCCCAGGGCGAGAATGGAGCGCATCTTTATGCTGGTGTTTGAAGAGCGAGTTTGATCCGCAAGAAAACTGTCGCTTCCAATCCAGCGTGAATCCTCGCGCTGCAGGATCTTGGCGAAAATATCAGTGTCATCGATGCGCAATACCGCAGCCTTACTCTTAGGTTGCTTTGGGGGATGTTTTTTTCGCCGGGCGGCGCTGGCTGGCTGAGCGAGTAGGGCGAGCAGGAGCAAAAAAACAACGATAAATCTTTTTCTCATTAAGAACTGGAGTTTAGCAGATTTCTTGCGAGCTGTTTGCGGCAAACCGAGGCTTAAGGACGCCGCAGGCGTCCACGGTGCGCCTAGGGCGCACCAGGTCGGTCCGCGAAGCGGACCAATAGCAGTAGCCGGGGGTGCCGACGCGCAAAGCGCGAGGCACCCCCGGTTCGCAATTCACAAAATAATCGGACCGCGCTAGCGGTCCCATTTTCCTCGTTGATTTTTTCTTCGCAAATTCCTCGGTAGGCCCTGCGTTGAAGTCAACAGGATTGGAGACCGCCTGAATTTCCCTACCTCACTTCCCGGGGTGCTCTCATTTTTCATACATGCCGATGATCGCTGCTCGGGCGCTTGAAATCACCCGAACAAATCCAATTGTGCCGGCTCCAGGAACTGGTCGCTCTCTTCTCTTGTGTGCAGTTGGTATTTTGCTCGGAGGCGCTCGCAGAGCGACTGAATTTCGGTTGTGTACCGAGAAGACGCACGCGTGTAGTTCTGATATTGTTTCGCCAGGTGAGGGAAGTGTTCCCTCAGGAATTTCAGGTAACGCGCCCGCGTAGGATCTGAGCTCAGGAACAAAACGCTCGATCCGATAAACTGTGCTCCTGCTTCCTTGGCCGCCGAAAACACCGAATCCAGGTCCGCCGGCGAATCCGTGATGCCGGGAAGGATCGGCATGGCATTCACCCCGGCACGAATCCCAGCTTCCCTTAGGCGGGAAAGCGTGCGCAATCGCGCAGGCGGATCAGGCGCGTGCGGCTCTAAGATTCGCGCCAGGTCCGAATTCAAAGTGGTGATGGTGATGCGAACGGACAAGGCCGACCGCTCGGACAACTCTTGCAGCAGATCTAAATCGCGCGTGACGAGCGAAGATTTTGTCGTGATGGAGAGGTCCAAGCCCCGAAACTTGGAGAATACTTCCAGCAGCCGGCGGGTGAGTCGATAACGCGCTTCGGCAGGTTGATAGGGATCGGTCGCTGTGCCGATGGCGATGCCCTGACCTTTAAATTTTCCCGGCTTAAGCTGACCAAGTAGCGCCTCAACTCCCTTTGTCTTTACGAAGATCCTTTTCTCGAATTCTTCCCATCTCTCGAAACCAAGGAATTCGTGGGTGTAGCGCGCGTAGCAGTAAGTGCAGGCAAA
>DASYPF010000473.1:0-6212 GCA_036006905.1 Acidobacteriota bacterium | reverse complement strand
GATCCAAAAACATCGGGGGGCGCTATGTGGAATATCAACGCGATCTATGGCGCAGCGCTGCGGGGTTACACCGGTGTTGCCAAGAACGATCCGGCGGCGGCGGAGAATTTTCTCAAGGATGTATTTCGAAATGTCTCGATCATGGATAAAGGGGCGCGCGAGTCGATCACCAATTTTGAGCGCGGTGTCGGCGACGCAGCCCTCACTTATGAAAATGAAGTACTGGCGGCCCGCAAAGCGGGCCAGACTTATGACTATGTGGTTCCAAGATCGACTATCCTGATTGAAAACCCGGTTGCACTGGTGGACCGTTATGTTGACAAGCACGGAGTCCGAGCAGCCGCCGAAGCGTTCATCCAATTTCTCTTCAGCGATCAAGCGCAGCACGCGTTCGGCGAATATGGGTTCAGGCCGATAAAACCCCGCCTCGCCGCACCAGCACAGTTTCCTGCGGTGCAGGATCTTTGGACAATCGCATTTCTAGGCGGCTGGAAGAAGGTATCCACCGAAATTTACGGCCCGCAAGGAGTGTACACGCGCGCAATAGAACAAGCACGGGGCGCGAAATGAGCTCCGAACCGCCGCCGGCTTCAGCATTATCAACCATGGATTCCCGAATCTCGCTGCCATGGGGCCGCTACGGTTTGCGCGCGACCGCCGCCCTGTATCTGACCTTAATGATTGCGCTGCCGCTTGCCGCCATCCTGCAGCACGGTTTTGAGGCGGGCCTGACGGGCTTCTGGAGCGACATCACCAGTCCGATCGCCTGGGGCGCGCTGAAACTAACGCTGGCGATGGCGACGCTGACCACCGTGGTCAACGCAGTGATGGGTACGTTGACCGCTTATGTTTTGGTGCGCTTCGATTTTCCTGGCAGAAAATTCCTAAATGGACTGATCGATATTCCGTTCGCGATCCCTACACTTGTAACCGGCGTGATGCTCGTCGCGCTGTACGGGCCACAGGGCATCCTGGGTCAATGGCTGGGCTTCCACGGAATTCAGATCATCTTTGCCAGGCCAGGGATCGCACTGGCTCTGCTGGTCATCACTTATCCATTTGTCGTTCGAGCGGCGCAGCCCGTCTTGCTTGAATTGGAACGGGACCAGGAGGAAGCTGCCTATACAATCGGAGCCTCACGCTGGACGACATTTTACCGGATTGTGCTGCCGGCGCTTGCGCCGGCAGTGATCACCGGTTCGCTGCTGAATTTCGCGCGCGCTTTGGGTGAGTTCGGATCCATCGTGGTCGTGGCGGGAAATATTCCCGGCCGAACCCTGACGGCTGCCGTGCACGTTTACGGGCAGATTGAGTCGCAAAATCAACGAGGGGCGAGCGCGGTATCCATTCTGCTCCTGGCAATTTCTTTCTCCCTTTTGTTCGCCTCAGAGTTGATGCACCCGGGCAAAGAGGTCCGTGATGATCGGTGATGACAAGATCCACGCTAAGACTAAACGAAGGCGCTCCAGTCACGGGCTGGTAGAATGGCTTCTCATTGCGATCGTTTTTTTGTACGCCGGTCTGCTCCTCATCGGTCCCTTGGTTGCGATCGTGCAAGGCAGTCTGGCCGCTGGTTTTGGAAATCTCTGGACAGCCCTGACGGCACCCGACTCGATCCACGCTCTCAAGCTGACGCTGGCGCTCAGCGTTGGCGCGACCACAATTAACGCGATTTTCGGCACCTGCATCGCCTGGGTCCTGGTAAGGGACAAGTTCATTGGACGGCGCTTTCTTAACGGCTTGGTCGACCTTCCGTTCGCGGTTTCGCCCGTCATTGCCGGTCTGATGCTGGTGCTTTTGTTCGGACGCGGCGGTTGGTTCACCTCAGCCACTGAAGCCGCCGGGATCAAAATCCTCTTTGCGTGGCCGGCGATGCTGCTGGCCACCACTTTTGTTTCTCTCCCGTTCGTCATTCGTGAAGTGATGCCGGTGCTGCTGCAGGCCGGCATGCGCCAGGAATATGCCGCCTACACGATGGGAGCCAACGGGCCGCAGACATTCTGGCACGTCACTCTCCCCTCTATTCGCTGGGGCCTGCTGTACGGAGTCTCCTTGACCTTTGCGCGATCCATCGGCGAGTTTGGGGCATTGCTTGTCGTGGGGGGAGGCGTGATTGGTTCGACGGAAACTTCAACTTTGCTCATTTATCGGTCTCTGGATGATCGAAACTACACCCAGGCGTCGGCCGTCGCGCTGGAACTGGCGGTACTTTCATTCACCGTCCTGATGTTAATGGAAATTTTCAAAGGAAAACGGAAACGGTCATGATTTTTTCTGGCTTGAGGCCTGCCTCACCAGAACCTTCGTGCCGGCACGCAGCTCATCTGTTCCGCGCAGCGCCACTAAGTCGCCTTCATTGAGATTGCCGAAAACTTCAATCAGATTACCCACCGATGTGCCTCGTTTGACATCCACCCATTCTGTCACCTGGTTGCGAATGCGAATTACAAATGTGCGCTCTGTCGTCGTCGCCAGCGCTGACGGCGGAACAAAGAGAGACGGGTGCTGCCCGTGTAGGGCCAAGATGACTTCTGGAAACATCCCGGGTGCCAAGCGCCCTGATCGATTATCCACGTCCAGTTCCACAGCCATCGTTCGGGTTTTGGCGTCCAATGAGTGGGCGATCCGGCGGACTATGCCACTAAATTTCTGACCAGGATAGGCAGGCACGGTGAAGCCGACCAATCTCCCCTGTACGATGCCGGATACGACCGTTTCTGGGACGGGAATGAGCAGTCGAAGCCGTGAGACTTCCTGGATTCGAAGCATGAGGACGGACGCAGGACCGGAGGCCGGGCCGACAAAGCTTCCTGTGTGAGCGTTCCGCTCGGTAATGATGCCGTCAAAGGGCGCCGTTACGCGGAGATATGCCTCAATGTTCCGCACTGATTGAGCGGACTCTTTGGCAGCCTTCTCGTCTTCCTCCAGCGCCCGCACCTGAGCCTGAGCGGCATTCTCGCTCTCCGCTAACAAACCGACGCGCGCCCGAGCGGCCTCAACGGTTCTTTGCGCTACTTCCACATCATTGCCTGCAACCACACCAGGTGTAGCAGCAGCGGCTTTCAGGCGCTTATAAGTCCCGTCGTCGGATGCGAGCTTAGCCTCTGCTTCCAAGCGCTGTTCCCGAACGCCACGTAATTTAGCTTCGGATTCCAGCCGCTGCGCGTGCGCAGCTCGGGCCTTTGCATCCGCGGCATTCTTCTGGGCTTCAAGTTCCGGCGCGGTCATGCGGACGAGCAACTGACCCCGCTTGACCCGTGACCCGCGATCGACTCCAATCCATTCCACAAAACCCGTTACCTTGGGATAAAGGGCTACGTCTTGATAAGCCTGTAGCTCTCCGGGCAATCGAATTTCGCGATCTAATTCCTGTGCTACGACCCTAGTCACCAAAACCGTAGGCGTCTGAGCAGCGGCAGGCCGATTCTCTTTTTTCTGAGAATTCACCGCAGTGCAACCGGCAAGGCAGCAGCAGATGAGTGTGCTTGCAGCAGCCAACATGGTTGACCTGAGGAAGACTTGTTTGTGAATCATTCGACTTCCTTTATGGTTTTTCAATTATTATATTGGCGCGGGATCTACTCAGAATTCCCCCATAAGAGAGAATTTTGAACCACGGGGAACACTGGGAACACGGGGAGATAAATTCTGTCTGTCTAAGAACTGGTTACAATCTAATCGGACCTTCTTAATCCCCGTGTTCCCAGTGTTCCCCGTGGTTCAGTTCTCTTAATTCCATCTTAATCATTCAAAAACTATCAACGAAGATTAATTTCCTTAAACACTTTGCGGCGGAGTTTCCACTGCATCATCCGGGTGCAGCGAGGCCGAGGCCCGGCTGGCGCGGCGCTGCACCATGTCAAATATGAGCGGCAGGACCAGGAGTACGGCCATTGTGGACACTGCAAGGCCTCCGATGACCGCGCGGCCGAGAGGTGCCGTTTGCTCTCCTCCTTCTCCCAGGGCCAGCGCCATGGGGATCATGCCGGCGATCATCGCCAGACTGGTCATCAAGATCGGCCTGAGCCTGCTTCTAGCACCTTGCAACGCCGCTTGATCTGCGGGCAAGCCCCCACGGCGGTCTTTCTCCGCAAAGCTGACCAACAGAATTGCATTGGCCACGGAAATTCCTATCGCCATGATTGCTCCCATGAACGATTGCACGTTCAGCGTAGTCCGTGTAATCCAGAGCGCCAGCGCCACACCCACGATTACCGCCGGCGTCGTGGAAAGAACAATAAACGCCAGGCGAAGGGATTCGAAGTTGGCGGCGAGCAGAAGAAAAATTACCAGAATGGCCAGCAAAAGCCCTGTCTGGAGGCCCGAGAGCGTCTGCTTCATAGCCGGCACCTGACCGCGGATGTTGACTGCCACTCCACGAGGAGGCTCGCCGGCGCGGCGGACAGCGGCTGCAACCTCGTCAGCGACGCTACCCAGATCCTTACGCGCGATGTTTGCCGTAATGGTAATCATTCGCTGCTGGTTGTAGCGGTCATACTCACCGGGCATGGTGCCGTAACTGACCTGAGCGACATCTCCCACCAGAGGACGCGATGCGCCACTGGGCATGGCCGGCACGGTTTCTACGTCCTCGATGGAATTCATTTGATGTTGTGGAATTTCTACCTGCACCTGATAAGCAATTCCGCTGGTGGGATCGCGCCAGTAGTTGGGCTGAACAAAACGGCTGGAAGAGGTTGCCGCCACCAGCGATCGTCCCACTTGATCCACAGTCACGCCGAGTTGACCGACCCTCTCGCGATCGAACTTAATGTTAACGGTCGGATAGTCCAATGGTTGACCAAATTGAAGATCCCGCAGTGAAGGGATTCGCTTCATTTCTGCCATGACTTTCTCAGCAAACGCCCGATTGGCGGCGAGATTAGGTCCATTCATGGCAACCTCAATCGGTGTAGGTGCGCCAAAGTTCATGATTTGGCTGACAATGTCGCCGGCTTCAAAAGAAAAGGTGGTGTTGGGCAGCGCAGCCGGTAGCTTTTGGCGCATCCGCTCTTTAAGCTCATCGAGGTGGATGCCCGAGTTTGGGCGCAGAGCAACCAGCAGGACTGCTTCGTGCGGGCCACTGGTCCACAAGTAGATGGTGTTCACCGGATAACTCGCTGGCTGGGTGCCGACAAATGAAAGAGTAATCGCCACGTTTTCCGGCCCCGCTTCGGTGCGGATTACATCCAGAGCTTTCAGGGCGATTACCTCGGTCCGTTCCACGCGCGTTCCCGTTGGCGCCCGCAGCCGAAGCTGAAATTGACCGGTATCGACCGATGGGAAAATATCTGTGCCCAGGTGGCGGCCGATCAGAAAAATGCCCACCAATGCGATAAGTACGTAACCAATCACCACGGGAACGCTGAACCGTTGGATGCGTTCCATGCGCTGCTGGTATTTCCTTTGAATCTTATGCACGAAGGATTCACTTTCATCAATCTCGTGCCATTTGCGCAATAGCCACGTTGACATGACTGGAACCAGCGTGGTCGCCAGAATATAAGAAGCCAACATGGCAAAACCGACTGCTAAGGATAAGGGAACAAACAGAGCGCGAGTGATGCCGACCATAAAAAAGGACGGAACAAAGACTGCCAGCACCGACAGCATCGCAAGCAGCAAAGGGGTGACGGTCTCTCTGCCCGCTTCCAACACAGCATGGGCGCGTCGCTCTCCCCGCCCCAGGTGGGTGTGGATGTTCTCAATCGCGACGGTCGCTTCATCAACAAGAATACCGATAGAGAGAGCCAATCCGCCGAGCGTCATGATGTTCACCGTCTGACCAGCCAGCCATAACCCCACCAGAGCAGCGAGCAACGCCAAAGGGATAGTGATTACCACGATCAAGGAGCTGCGCAGATCCCTCAGAAACAGAAGAACCACCAGTCCTGTAAGCAGCGCCCCGAGCGCACCCTCCATGACCAGCCCCCGAATCGCGTTTTTTACGTAGGTGGACTGGTCGAACTCGAAGCTGATGTTGATGTCTTCGGGAATGAGAGACTGCATTCTGGGAAGTTCCGCCTTCACGCGGCTCACGACGTCAAGCGTGGAGGCGTCTGCGCGTTTTGTGACCGGGATATAGACGGTGCGTCGTCCGTTGACGAGCGCGTAACCCGTTAAGATATCGCTGCTGTTCTCGACCGTGCCAATATCTCGCAAGAAAACCGCCGGCCCCGAGCCCACACGAATCGGCAAAGAGGCCAACTCTT
>DASYPF010000472.1:0-4805 GCA_036006905.1 Acidobacteriota bacterium | reverse complement strand
AATCGATTTGGTCAGCACTACCACTTGTGTTGACGTCTGCCCGCTTTGTCCCCAGCGTGTGTGGTCTGGTTTCGGCAGGCCGAAACCTACGGCGCGCAGCGTCGCCATTCCTTCGGCAATCAGGCTTCCGCCGCCGACGGGCCACGATTTGTCATCGCGTCCCACGCGAAAGACGTCTCCATAGCGCGCCGTGATGCCGCCATGGTTGGCTTTCATAGTTGTCATTGCCGAAGCCAAACCCTCCGCCAGAGCCTTCTTCTCATTTGCGGAAAGCGGGTCGGCCTTGCTCTTTCCCTTATGCAGGACCTCCATGAAGTCGTTGACTTTGGAGTTCAACTCCGTTGCCGCCCTTTGTCCCAGATGCTGATTGACGGCTTGCCGCCAGTAATAGAACTTCAGCGCCGCCGGTGAGTCAGCATCAGAGCGGCCATCCCAGGCCCCGATTTCCCGCATCGCGATTTGGTAAGAGTCATTTTTCTCAAATTCTTTTCCATACTCGATGTCTGCCTCTTTAAGGGCAGCCACCCAACGGTTGTAATCAAGGCAATAGGTGTCGAGCGCGTACTTCTTCGCTTTCTCCGGAGTCACTGCCGGGTCCTCGCTTAAGATCTGGACTGCCCGAGCCGCGCGCTGATGGGTCGGAGTCCAACCCGGACGCTCGCCGAAAATGTAATCCCGCTTCTTGCCGGGTGTCATGGGCGAGTCGATCATCATTACATCGGGCGGTATATTGCAGTTCTGCATATAGCCCTGCGGCGGATTCAAAATCTCGTAGAGCTCGCTGGACGGATGAATGCCGCGCCACTCGGTCTTCGAGGTGGAACCGTCTACCGGCTTGAAGTAATCATAACCTTCCGGACGAATCGGAACGCGCCCCGCCCGTTGATAATAGATGTTGCCGGTAGTATCGGCGACCATTACGTTTTGCGGCATGACTTGATTGAGCGCCAATCCCTGCTTGAAGTCGTACACATTTTTCGCGAAGTTGAAAAAATAGAAAGACTCACCGAACTGCACCTCGTCTGCGTAGGCGAGCTTGGCTGCATACGCTTTGTTCCCTCTCTTCAACACTACCGGACCATAGTGTGAATCGAAGATTGTTATTTTGCGCGGATGGCTCTCGGCCTTGACCTGGATTTCGATGCTGCGAGCCTTCAATTCCCGCCAATCGTCGTCATACTTGTACTGCATGGAATGGTTCGGATTGAGTGTCAGTTCGTAAACATCGGCCGTGTCCGGTCCGCCCGTTGTCATCGCCCACGCCACGAAATCATTGTGGCCCAAACCGACGTACATCGAGCCGGGGATGGTGAATCCCGAGCCGTGAAACTTGCCTGCATGAATTCGAAACTCCCAGAAGCGCTGCGCGCCCCACCAGGAGAGGTGGGGATCGATCACCAGAATCGGCGCCTTTACTGAAGTTCGCGCGGGAGCCACGGCCCATTCGTTGGAGCTTCGCATATCAACGTTGAAGTCCGGTGTGAGTCCGGCAGCGCGCAGATCCCCCAAGGCCTGTCCCAAAGGCCAGCCCCACATGAACTGGCGCGAGTGCGCCACCTGCAGGTAGGCATCTACCTTTCGGTCCCCCCACCAGGATGGAATTTCGCTCTTGTGCCGGGTCATGTAATCGTTGACGCCGCGAGCGAACGCTTCCAAGTGAAGCTGCATTTCAGGGCGGATCCTGCGGTAATTTTTGCGCGCGACGCCAGAGTGATCCCAGATGCGAGCCACCAGGTCATCCCTGAAATGTTCTTCGCCGAAAGCCGCGGACATCTCTCCTGTCGCCCTAAGGTAATTTTTCAATAATTCTTCCAGCCGGTCTTCTGCCTGCGCATAACCCATGGCATAAATCCCGTGTTCCACCGTCTCGGCGTAGATGTGCGCCACGCCATATTCATCGCGGTAGACGACCGTCTTTCCCTGATCATCGTAGGTAGCCGCCACCTTGAGTGCTGCGGGTGATGCGATGTGGGGAAGCGCCGCGACGGCGGCAAGAAAAGTAAGCAGCGCAAATACAGGCCAGCGTAATTTCATCGTTTGCTCCAATGGAGACGGCAAATGGTAACCTCTTTCCGGCGCTCTTGGGAATTTGTTTTCAGTCTGAGGCCCGCAGGGCCGCCATTAGGTAGGCCCGGCCGTAAGGCCTGTTGCCCAAAAGTAAATCTCTGTGAATCCTCCGTGACCTTTGTGACTCTGTGGTGAAGAGTTCGACGGGAATCAACACAGAGCCACAAAGAACACGAAGGTTTCACAGAGAAACCGATTTGGGCAACACGCCCGTAAGGCCGGGATCATGATTCAAAAGGAACCAGAGCCCGCCTGAGGGTTAAGCCTTTTAACACAAACCACACGGAAACTCCGGTTTTGTATTAGCATACCCAACATGAAGAGAACCTTGTTACTGCTGACGCTGGCCATCATCTGTACTGTGCCGACCGCTCTCACCAAGTCTCCGCCCAAGCGCGGCCTCGACATCTTTTTCATTGATGTGGAAGGCGGCGCTGCAACTTTAATCACAACTCCGCTTGGCGAGAGTGTCCTGGTGGATACCGGCTGGAAGCGCGACGACCGTCGCGACGCGCTGCGCATCTTCAAGACCGCGCAGGCGGCCGGATTGAACCGCATCGATCATTTAGTCACGACTCATTTTCATCGCGATCACTATGGTGGGATTTTGGCACTCAGCCAATTAATCCCAGTCCACAATTTCTATGACCATGGGCCGATGACGGAGCTGAAGGACGATCCCGGATTCGCGCAGTTATATGCCGATTACCTGAAAGCGACAGGGGGCAAACAGATTCAGCTTCGGCCGGGTGACGTCATCCCGTTGAAGGCGGGCAAGAAAATTCCCATCAGCCTGTTCTGCGTGTCATCGGCGCGCCAGACATTGCCTGCGCCACCGAACGCGCCCGCCAATCGTGTTTGCACAGATCTGATGCCGCAGCCGGAGGACCCTTCCGACAATGCCGCCAGTGTCGGTCTGCGCCTTCGCTACGGGGCCTTTGACTTTCTGGATCTGGGAGATCTCACCCGCGCTATTGAGGCAAAATTGGTCTGTTCTTCCAACGTGATTGGGCAAATTGATGTCTACCAGGTGACACACCATGGCATGAACGTCAGCAATTTGCCTCAACTACTCGACAGTGTAAGGCCTACCGTCGCAATCATGAATAATGGACCCAAGAAAGGCGGACATCCTGACGTTTACGATATTCTCAAATCAATTATCACGATCAAGGATGTATTCCAGTTGCACCGCAATCTGGACACGGCTGACTGGAACAACGCTCCAGCCTACAACATTGCCAATCTCGTTCCGGAAGAAGCGTGCGCCGGATACGGCATCCGCGTCTCGGTGGCTGAGGACAGTAAAACTTTTACGGTGATTAATAGCCGCCCTGATTCTGGAGCACGGCCGGCGATCTATCGGGTGCAGTAGGGATGCCCTTTGGGCATCTAAGCGCGGCGAAGCCGCGCTAGGTCGCGCTAGCGACCGATGAATTTAGCCCGGCCTTTCAAGGCCGGGTGAACGAATCTAGTCTGTTTTTCGTCGCGTAGCGACGATTGAGCCCGGGTTGAATCAATCGTCGCTACGCGACGAGATGTTTTCTTTGTCTTGGACTCCCGGCCTTGAAAGGCCGGGCTAAATTCAGGCGCCGCTATGCGGCGCAGGGCACGAGTTAATCAATGACCGACGACTATTGCCCCGCCTGCAGCTTGGCGTATTCCTGCTTGGCTTGTTGAAGAATGGGAATGTCCGGATCGGCATCCTTCCATAGGGCCAGGAAATCCTGGTAGGCCTTGCGGCTCTTGGGAATGTCTCCCGCGACGGCCCATGCGCGCCCCAATCCAAGCTGGGCCATTGCGAAAATATATGGTGGGTTGGTCTGAAAGAGCGCTCCTTTGTGATCCAGAATCCTCTGAAACTCGGCGGCTGCTTCAGATCCCTTTCGCAAGCGGAGGTAAGCCTGGCCGCGTACATAGGGAACGGCAAGATAACCAATTTCATAGGGCTGCGCTGGCTGCAGCAATTGGATAGCTTTTTCTGGATTGCCGCGGTCTATTTCAAATCTTGCCCGGAAAATCGGGAGCGCGACATTATTGAAAATTGTGTCGGCAGGAAAACGTGTTCCTGCCTCTTCCATGAGTGTCTGCCCTTGATCGACGGCGCCTGACAGCGCCAACGCATTGGCTGCATTGAAGAGGGCTATCTCGCTACGGGCAATTGCGAGCGCTTCGGCTGCACGGTCGCGTGCTTCTCGAAAATTTCCAAAGTTCGCCTCCGCCAGGGCCTGTCCCGCAGCAATGATTGCAGCAGGTTCTTTGAAGTTGCCACGCTGCGCCAGCTCTATGGCCTTACGAGAGAATTCTCTCGCCTGTCGGAGCTTGCCGGAGAATTGGGCTGTTGCAGCCTGCAGACTAAAGATAAAGTATTCTTGTGGCTTTCCTTTCATCCAGTCAAGCTGGCGCTGCATTTCGGCTGAATCACCCTGAAGAAATGCAATCCCGTAAAGCAATATATGAAAATTAAGAATTTCAAGCTTCAGAGCCAGCGCTTTTTGGATTATCGCCTTCGCCTCATCGAAGCGATTGAGTCCCATGTAAGCTCGCGCTAAATGCGAGTAAGGGAAAGGATGATTTGGCTCGCGGCGCAGCGCCTCCCGAGCTTCTTCGGCTCCCTTATCAAACTGTCCTATCTGGTCGTAACGATTAGCGAGGTTGTTTGGTGGCGTAAAGTCTCGCGGATAAGTCTGCTTCCACAATTGGTATGTTTCTATAGCTTTCTCGATATCGTCGGCGAC
>DASYPF010000471.1:0-3448 GCA_036006905.1 Acidobacteriota bacterium | reverse complement strand
ATGCAACCAAATGAAAAGATGTCTGAGCGATGATCAACCTGCTTAGTTTTTCCCTGTGCCTGCTCGGGTGACATGTAACCGACCGTTCCGAGGACCGAGCCAGGGGTCGAGCGCTGCTGCATCAAGGCAGTGGCGACTTCGCTCATGCCGCGTTCGGCATCAAGCGCTTCCCCCGGATGGCGCTGCGGCTCGATTAATTTCGCGAGGCCGAAGTCCAGAACCTTGGCGTGGCCTTCGCGCGTCACCATGATGTTGTCGGGTTTCAGATCGCGATGAACAATGCCGGCCGCGTGGGCTTTTGCCAAGCCTTCCGCCGTGTGCTGTAAATAGCGCAGAATCTTTGCCAGTTCGGTTTGCTTTCCATGAATCAATTGCCGCAGCGTGAAGCCGTCGACAAACTCCATTGCAATGAAGTGCGTGCCTTCGTGCTCGCCGATCTCGTAGATGTGCGCGATGTTCGGATGATTGAGCGCGGCGGCTGCGGTCGCTTCCTGCTT
Organism: Acidobacteriota bacterium; assembly: GCA_036006905.1. Lineage (GTDB taxonomy): Bacteria > Acidobacteriota > UBA6911 > JACQSX01 > JACQSX01 > DASXTB01. Next base: position 2,951 of record DASYPF010000471.1, on the reverse strand, counting down.
AAACCGGCGCATTCGATCCTGGCTCGACGAGACTTTAGCGGGCAAAACTTTCAACGCAACTTTGCGATGGAGATGCATATCCTCCGCCAGATAGACCTCGCCCATCCCGCCCTCGCCAATCTTCGAGCGGATTTCGTAGCGGCCGAGTTTTGTGCCGGAAGTTAGAGTCATTTCTTCAAGTCCGCCGTCCAGTTCAGCACTACGGTGGTCGGCGTCGAGATTCTCTCTTCGGGGACTGAGGCGACGAGGAAGCGCCGGCCGTCGGCGGCGACGGCGTAGTAGTTTCTGGGGCCGGGCAGGCCGACGGTTTGGAGGCGTAGTTCAAACAGCTCTTTGGGTGCACCTGCATCAAACGTGGAGCCGTTCGCCTTCACGTCAACTGCCATCAGCTTCCTGTCCGCTGAGATGTAGAATAATTCCTTTGCGTCGCGCCGCCATTGAGGTTGAGCCCCGCCGTTTGTAGAAACCTGCCATTTGCCACCGGGGAAAGGAAAGCTCTGCACATAGACCTGCCACGTCCCCGACTCGTTGGAGGCATATGCGATCCATTTTCCGTCCGGGGAGAACCGCCCCTGGGCCTCGTTAAACTCCGTCTGCAAAAACGGAAAAGGCTTTTGCTGTCCTGAGATCGGCAAAACCCACAAATCCCCATTGCCGCCCTTCGGATACGCACTATAGAGGATGAGTTTGCCGTCCAAAGACCAGTCGTTGCAGAGTTTGTGGTTGTCAGATTTGAGGAGAATTTCGTCGTTGCCAGTTCCGCTCGCTGCCCTCTGGTATAGGTTCATCAGGCCGTCACGATCCGAACTGAAGACCACCCGGCTGCCGTCAGGCGACCAGATGGGAGTGGTAGAGTCCCGCTGGCCGAAGGTGAAGCGCGTCGGCGTGCCGCGCGCCAGCTCGATCAGCCAGATGTCGGAGTTTCTGGCATTGGGCTCAACATGGCCAACCGCGACTCGCTTTTCATCAGGTGAGAGCCAGGGGGTGGCGTAGTTACCCTTTGGCGCAATTGCTCCAAGTTGTTTGCCCGCTCGATCAAACCAAATGAGTTGAACGTTATCACTGCTCCCGCTCCGGTAAACCAGCACGCCTGTTTCCGATACGGAGAAGAGTGCATAGCGCACACCTTGTCCGAGACGGTCTACCTGCTCGGCGACAGGAAATGGCTCGCCCGTGAGTTCTAGCCTGTCAGCGTCGAAGCTTTGGGCCATTAGCGTTCGGTCGCGGAGGAAGAGCAAATAGCCCGGCGGCGCGTAGGCAGCGCTCGCGTCCGTATTCACCAACAGCTTCGTCTCCCTGGAGTCGAGCGTGCCGACATAAATGCCCGCGCTCTCTTGGTGCGGGCTATTGGCGAGAAACAGGAAGTGGCGACTGTCTGGCAAGAAACTAGGATGATAGTGAGAAGTCTCTTCGCGTGAGGCATCAAGCATCGTCAATGGCGCGGGCGTGCCACCCCCCGCCGGCACACGATAGAGTGCACCTGAGGCTGTCGGCGCGAAAACGATCACGCCGCCACGATTCCACGTACCCCCTCGAGCAACGGGCGCATCGCAGAGCGTCTGTGCCGGTCCACCTGTGACCTCAATCTTTTTTAGCTTCCCTCCCGAGAAAAAACCTATGAAGCGACTGTCCGGCGACCAGAAAGGATAAGACGCATCTTCCGTCCCAGCGAGCGGCTTGGCTGTTAGAGAGTCAAGCGCTTGCACCCATAAAAGAACCTTGCCTTCGGAGTTAATGCGCAAGATTACACGCCGCCCGTCTGGCGAAACGGTGAACGAGCCGCCGAAGTATGCCTTCTCCGGCGGGTAGATAAAGAAGCGCGTGACAGGGGGCGTCTGCCCCGGTGATCGTCTGAAATAAAGGATGGCGAACGGCAGTGAGGCAATTACTACCAATGCTAAAACTCCCGTCAAGACCCATGGCAACTTTTCCCCGACCCATGCGCGCGCCGGTAACTTAGTTATGGACGTGACAGCTTGGGTTGGACTTGAGGTTGGGCCAGCAATCGCTTCCAACGCAAACGCAAGATCGCGCGCGGAATGAAAGCGGGCTTCCGGATTCTTCTCCAGACAGTGACTAACCAGCCGTTCAAGTGCCGGCGAAACAGTCTTGTTGGTATCCGATAACTCCGGCGGATCTTCTTTCAAGATCGCGCTCATCGTTTCCGCGGCCGACTCACCATGAAAGGCACGTCGGCCCGAAAGCATCTCGTAAAGTATTGCCCCGAATGAAAAGATATCGGTCCGCTGATCCACCGCCCGGCCTTTCAATTGTTCCGGCGACATATAGCCAACTGTGCCCATCACCTTCCCGGGATCCGTATCAACACGACGTGTCGGAATACTGGTTTGCGACAGCTCCGTATTGCCCGCGCCGGTGAGTTTCGCGAGACCAAAGTCGAGAATCTTCACGCGCCCATCGTTAGTGATGAACAGATTATCCGGTTTCAGATCGCGATGGACGATGCCTTTCTCATGCGCCGCCGCCAGGCCATGCGCAATCAGCAATGCGTAATCGATTGCACGCTTCTGGGCCAGTGTGGTGCCGCTGATTCGCTGGCGCAAAGTCTGGCCCTGGAGTAATTCGGAAACGACATACGGCGACCCATTGTGCGTGCCCACGTCGTAGATCGAAAGAATGTTCGGGTGATTGAGCGCGCTGGCGGCGCAAGCCTCCTGCTCAAACCGATGCAATCGCTCCGCGTCACCGGAATACGTTGACGGCAGAACCTTGACTGCCACGTCGCGACCCAATGGGGTGTCCCGTGCCAGATATACCTCACCCATCCCGCCCTCGCCGATCTGCGAGCGGATTTCATATCGGCCGAGTTTTGTACCCGAAGTTAGAGTCATTTCTTCAAGTCCGCGGTCCAGTTCAGCACTACAGTGGTCGGTGTTGTAATTCTCTCTTCCGGGGCTGAGACGACCAGGAATCGCCGTCCATCAGCCGTG
>DASYPF010000470.1:0-6965 GCA_036006905.1 Acidobacteriota bacterium | reverse complement strand
TGCTTACGCGCGCGGCTCAGTATTTTTTCGCACATTCTCATGCCTTCTCCAGATTGACCAGGAATGCCTTATATTCCGGGGTTGATGAGTTTGGATCGAGCGCCGTAGGCGTCAGAGTGTTTGCCAGCGGACCCACCGACTTGCCTGCGTATCCCCAGTGAATTGGGAAGCCGATCTGCCAGATGGTCTGCCCCGCCACCTTGAATGGCTGCAGCCGCTTGGTGACCATTGCTTTCCCTTCGATCGAGCCTCGCGCCGAGGTCACCCTCACTCTGCCTCCATGACTAATCCCCTTTTCCTTTGCCAGCTCCTCTGGAATCTCAACAAAGAATTCCCTCTGCAACTGATTGAGCGCGTCGTCGTGCTTGCTCCAATAATGAAAATGTTCAGTCAGCCGATAGGTAGTGCACACGATGGGGTACTTGTCCCTCTTTCCGTAAACATCCATGTTCGTTTTGAACAACTTGGTCACCGGATTGGAGCTGACCTTCGGATGCAGCGGATTGTCAACGGGAGCCTCGTATGCCTCATAGTGCTCCGGGAAAGGACCGTCGTTCATGTCAACGGCATAAAGCTTTCCTACGCCTTCGGGATTCATAATAAAGGGTCCGATCATCTCTTCCGGCTTGTAGTCAGGTTTATAATCGGGCACGTCGCCCACCCACTTTTCGCCGTTCCACCAGATGCCGGGTCGCGTTGGGTCCCAGGGCTTGCCGCTCAAATCAGCCGACGCGCGGTTGTACATGATGCGGCGATTGGCGGGCCAACTGAACGCCCAGTTGTGGTAGGCGCCCAGGCCTCCGGAATCGTCGACGGGATTGCGCCGCGCGGAGATATTGCCGGCCTCGGTAAAGTAGCCCGAGTGCAGCCAATTGCCACTCAGGGTTTTACCGTCGGCGCGCAATACACCGTAGCCTGGCACCTGTTGGCCCTTCTTGAAATCCGCTTTCGTCTTTTCATCGGTGAAGTCTTCAAGAGCTTTGCCATTGATCTCCTTGGCCACTTCTTCCAAATCGGGGCTAGCCGGATTGGAGTAGTTCCACGCCATCTTGACGACGGGATCAGGAAGTTTTCCGGCATCCTTCTGGTAGAGCTCTTTGAGTTTCAGCACCAGGCGGCCGACGATTTCCTGATCCGGTTTGGCGTCACCCGGCGGATCGACCGCCTTCCATTTCCATTGCAGCCAACGCGAGGAATTGGTCAGCACCCCGTCTTTTTCCGCGAAGTTGGCTGCCGGCAACAGAAATACTTCAGTCTTTATCTTTTCAGCAGGCGGCGGTTCCATATCCTTAGGCGCTTTCCAGAAAGTGGCGGTCTCAGTCTCGAAATTTTCCACCACCACCAGCCAATCAAGTTTCGCGAGGCCCTGCACCCATTTCTTCGAATGAGGTCCATTGCCGACCGGATTCATGCCAAAAGTGGCGATCCCTTTGACGATCCCGTTGTAAGCTCCGTCACAAATATAGACCCACGAATAATCGCGGTCCATTTTTGGGAGCCATAGATAAGCGAAATCGTTTTCTGGCGTGGCCGCTTTCCCCCAGAAGGCCTTCAGCAACGAGACCATGAACTTGTCGTAGTTCTCCCAGTAGTTCATGGAGTTAGGACGAAGTTTCTTGGGCGTGTTAGCTTCCAAATATTGCTTGAGCGTTTGCTGTTCGGGACGCGGCATCTTCAAGTAGCCCGGCAGCGTGTGCGTTTGGTTCATGTCGGTCGCGCCCTGAATATTGGAATGGCCGCGCAGCGCGTTCACTCCACCGCCAGGACGTCCTACATTGCCGAGCAGCATCTGCATCGATGCGGCCGCGCGGATGTTCTGCACCGACGAAGAGTGGTGCGTCCAGCCGAGTGCATACATGATGGTTCCGGCTTTGTCGGGTGGATAGGTGGAGCTGATGATTTCGGCCGCCTTCAGGAAATCCTCCTTCGAACAGCCGCAAATATTGGCGACAGCTTCAGGCGTGTAGCGCGAATAGTGCTTCTTCATCAACTGGAAGACGCAGCGGGGGTCTTCCATCGTCATATCGACTTTGACATAGCCATCCGGGCCGGTATCGTAGGCCCAGGTGGACTTGTCATAAGCTCGCTTCTGCGGATCGAAACCGGAGAACAAACCTTCGTTGTCGCCGGGAAGCTGCAACCCTTCCTTAATAATGAAGGGAGCGTTGGTGTAGTTGGCCACGTACTCTTTGTGGATGCGGTCGTGCGAGAGCATGTAATTCATCACGCCGGCCAGGAACGCAATGTCGGTACCGGAGCGGATTTTCACGTAAAGATCGGCCACCGCCGCAGTGCGGGTGAATCGCGGGTCCACAACCACCAGTCTTGCGTTGCGATTCCTCTTGGCTTCAATCACCCACTTGAAGCCGCAGGGATGGTTTTCCGCCGGATTGCCGCCCATCGCCAGAATGGTGTCGGCGTTTTTGATATCGACCCAATTGTTCGTCATCGCCCCGCGGCCGAAGGTGGCGCCCAGACTGGACACCGTGGGGCCGTGTCAAAGACGGGCCTGATTGTCCGTGTATAGGACGCCCATGGCGCGCAGCCACTTCACCAGCAGATAATTGACCTCGTTGTTGTCGGTGCAGCCGCCCACAATCGCCAAACCGGGACACTGATTAACCGTCTGTCCGGCGGCATTCTGTTCAATGAATGTGTCGTCGCGTGTTTTCTTCATGCGCTGGGCGATGGTATCGATCATCCAATCCCAGCTTTTCTCCTCCCAGTGATCGGCACCGGGCGCGCGGTACATTGGCTTGGTCAGACGGGCGTTGTTGACGATATCGTGCTTGAGCGTAATTCCTTTGGGACAGAGTGCTCCGCGGTTGACAGGATGGTCAGGATCGCCTTCGACATGAATCACCGTTGTCCCGGTCACATTCTTGGCCTTGTCGCCCAACGTGTGGATGATCACGCCACAACTGACCGCGCAGTAGGGGCAGGTTGAGCGCGTTTCGGTGGTGCGGGCGATCTTAAGCTCGCGCACGGCCGCGTAGGCGGGAGTGAGGTCAAAACCGAAGGCCACGATTCCCGCGCCGCCGATGGTGGCGACTTTGAGAAAATCTCTCCGCGAGACAGTCATATGTCTTCCTCCTCCAGGAGTCGAATGGAAGTTCCTAGACAGGCTCCCAGGGCCGAAAATGTTCCAATATGAACCAGGGGTTGATCGGTAGGTGTGGCCGAAAAAGCAAACGCAGATTGCCGTTCTTTCCGCCGCAAGAATTTACTGCTTGGCGATTTCTGCCGGAGGGTTTTCATGAAAATCCTGCAGTTAAACTTCGCCGTGATCGCTACCTAATTATCTCCCTGCTGCGCGGCGTGTCAACGGATAAATTTCGATTCGATTTCAGACAGCCCGCTGGGCAGCCCAACGGGCCTTGCGCGCCTATGGCGCGCACTGGACTTTGGATATTTTGGAGAGACGGCCGGTGGGCCGTCTCATCGCAGCGATCCGCTGATCCGTTACGATCAGACGGCCCTCAAGCCGTCTCTCCGCTCCCAAAATGTAGAAACTCCAGCGCCCGCTTAGCGGGCTTGAAGCCCACCGGGCCGTCTCTACAGTTTTGAGACAGCCCGGCTATGCGCCCAATCTCCTTCGACAGGCTTCAAAAGGTGAATATCGTTCCCGCTTCGCTGCGCCACGCGTGCGCCTCATGCGCCGGCAAGCCGCGGAAAGCTTTGCGTATAGAGCCCGCCGTGCGCGTGACGAGATAAGTCTCCTCGTGCACAAACGACACCCAGCGATTGATCTTGTAGCGCAGTTGAACCGAGGCATGATCGGTTCTCAGCAGCCCGTTTGCCCGAATCGCATCCTTGGCAAACGCCGAGTCGACACCGTAAGTGGTGTAGAGCGTCCACCCCGCGTTTCGGCCGGCGGCGTCAGCCTGGAAGATGCGTGAAAGCGGGAAGCCCAGTTGCACGAAGCCTCCCTGGCCCATTACCGGCTCAAGATCGGCTGCGAACACAACACCGCCGCGCCGGCCAAATGGGATGGCACGGCCTGCCACGCTGAGAGCCGACCCAATGGATGTTGAGCCCCCCAGGTCGGTGAATACATCATTAAATTGGCCCTGGAAATAAAATCGCAGATCGCCGCCGCGAAAATACTTCCCGACAAGTGTGACCACCGGCGTAGGCAGTTGAATCTCAGCGCTCCAGGCATTGCGGTCGGAAGTGCGCCGGACGCCTCTCGGGAAAGCGTCATGGATGGGCCCTGCGGGAAGGGCTTCAGCCAGAACCGTTTCGGCGCGCCTTGCGTGATCGTAGCTGAATATAATCTGCGCGGGCAAAACACCTGCCGCGCGCGAAAACGGGTATTGAAATACGAGCCTGCTCTGGATCTCAGGCTGGTTACCTTCAGGGCCGACCCGGCTGCCGAAGCGAGAGCGCTGCTCAGAAGTTAGGCCGGGCTCGCCGAAAGACGGGAAGGCCAACGCGAATTCAGGCTGAAACTTGAAATCATGCTTTCCAAATTGGAAACCGGTGCGGATCATCTGCATGCGCTCGTACAAGTTTCCCTGCGCAAACCCGAAACCTGTCGACTCAAACAAATCCATCAGCGTCGATGATCCGAAGACCGACCAATCCTGACCGAACTGAGCGAAGAAAGGCGTGCCGCCGAGTGTCGTGTCCAGCCTGACCCAGGCAAGCCTGAGCGAGGGCATGGAGGATCGGACCGCGCTGATGTTCCGGTTATTGACGTTTGTAAAATCGCCTTCGAAGTCGAATTCCAGCTTTCCTGTCAGCGTCAGCGTTTTCGAGGCATCCGGCCATTCAAAGTCGAACCCCAAGCGCATGGCTCGATCTTTGATATGAAACTGGGGGTCGCCGTTCGGCCCGGTATCGCCAAGAAGGAGTGGCCCCTGGACAAAATCATTGCTCCCGAAAATGGCCCCCCCATGCGACGCAGTCTGGTGCGGGGCGCTGACCTTGAAAAACCCGTAAGGCCTCAGCTTCGCCCCGGCTCCAAGTTTGATGTCCGGGACGAGCCCGTCCTTCTTTGGAATCGTTGCCGAGACAAGACGGAGCGGAGCTACTGCGGGAATAGGTTGGGCCGCTTCGGGTTTCGCGGGGGCAGGCTTAGCTTGCACGGGGGGCTGCGGGCCATTCCCCGAAATGAGACCCGTCGCAGACACATGGCGCTCATGCGGCGCCAAGTCCATAGAACTGCCTGGCGTAAGCGAGGCGCTCGTTACTGGTCTCAACGCCGGTTGCGCCGCGGCGCTAGCGGACTGGCCGACAGCTTGCTCGTACTCTTGCCGGCTGATGAGTCCCTTTGAAAGAAGAAGCTTGGCCAACAGTTGTTGAGATTCTATGGGCGACCCAGTCTCGTCGATTGCTCTGGCTTCTTCTGCCGTGATAATTCCCTTGGACTGCAGCAGCCGAACGAGCGGACTTGGCCCGGCTAAGGAATCAGATTTCAGTTGGGCCAAAGCTGGACAGATCAGTCCCAACAACAGTAGCGTGAGAAGCATGGTTCTGCATTTCATAGGTTACCCTCCTTGGTGAAAATGGTTAGGCAAGCGAGGCGTTGCTGAAACATACGGCCTCCGAATGACGATACAATATCCTGATTCCAACCCAATAATGAACAAGATCTCCCTTCGATCGAGATCGACCCAAGAACGCGAGAAAAAATCAGAGCCGCGCGCGTAAGGACGTGTTGCCCAAAAGTAAATCTCTGTGAATCCTCCGTGACCTTTGTGACTCTGTGGTGAAGAGTTCGACGGGAATCAACACAGAGCCACAAAGAACACGAAGGTTTCACAGAGAAAACGATTTTGGGCAACACGGGCGTAAGCAAGCGGACCCGCGATCGCTCAAATTAAAGACAGCTCGAGCTTTCCTTCTGGGAGTGTCCGCTCGCTTACGCGCGCGGCTCTGTTTTTTCTCACCTCCAAATGCCCCGGGTTTTAAATGCGTTTTGGCGGTGGTGCTGGGGCACTATCGGGCACATGGACAAGTTTTCACGCGGGTGTTACGCTTACGATCGCGCTCCCGGCCTGGGTCGTGATAGAACGACTAAAGTCGCGCTGACGGCGAGGAAAACCTCATATGGGAATCCGTGCAGAAGATGGCGGCACCATGCTTGCCCCCAGTCGCAGCATCGACGTCGCGCTTGTTTGTGAGTGGCACGACGGCCAAGTGCGACGGTTCGCCGACTGCCTGGCAAACGAAGAACCGCTGGAGATACGTGTGGGCGATTTTCCGCTCTCCGTAACGATGCGCACTCCGGGACATGACTTCGAACTGGCTGCGGGATTCCTGTTTACTGAAGGAGTCATCCAAGGTCGCGAACAGCTCGGTGATCTCCGACAGGGCTCCAGCGCCGATGGCCAGCCGAGTAGCAACGTGGTTCAAGTCGAGCTGGCAGGAGTCTTGCTGGATCGGGACCGCATGCAGCGCAATTTCTTTGTTGCTTCCAGTTGTGGGATCTGTGGCAAGGCTTCAATCGACGCGGTCCGTGCTCACGGTATCCGGTGTCCTAGTAGCGAAATCCGATTCGACCCCGACCTCCTCTGCACTCTCCCCGAAGCGCTCCGCTCCGCCCAAGCTGTTTTCGGCCAGACAGGAGGCCTTCACGCTGCGGCGTTATTCGACTCGGCCGGCAAGCTGATTGTGCTCAGGGAGGATGTGGGGCGGCACAACGCCGTAGACAAAGTGATCGGGTGGGCGTTGTTAGAAGGCCGGATCCCTTTGTCGGAAAACGTGCTGATGGTCAGCGGCCGTGGAGGATTTGAAATAATTCAGAAGGCGCTCATGGCGGGCATTCCGGCCGTCTCTTCCGTGTCGGCGCCTTCCAGCCTCGCCGTCAAGCTGGCGCGGGAACTAGGCCTCACGCTGGTTGGATTTCTGCGCGGCCGGCGCTTCCTTGTTTATTCAGGCGAAGAAAGGCTCAATCTCAATTCTGAGAAAGTGGAAGCGGACCGATAGGCCAGGTTATTCATGGCGAACTCCGTTCCAAT
>DASYPF010000469.1:0-6232 GCA_036006905.1 Acidobacteriota bacterium | reverse complement strand
TCTGGTTTGAAAGCGCTTAGCAGCTTGATGTGGAGATGCGGCGCGAGTATTTTTCTGCCCCTTTTTCTCTCGTGGCTGTCGTAGCGGATCTCGTCGTACCATTCGCTCCCGAGCGGACGCTGATAAAAGCTGATTGAGTACTCCACTAGCTTCCTGCCATCGAACGCCAGCCGCGTCATACTTCCAGCCTTTATACTCGATACTGCGTGCCATGCTTTTATCAATTATCGCTCCAGCCTTTTAAATCATTCAGTGCGAAATTTCCGCGCATGGGCTAGGAGACCTAAAAGGGGCGTCCGTCAAGACACAGAGAAGGTATTTCAAACTGCCTTCTAGAGCCTTTCATTTCTTAATCAGCGATTCTCGGATTCCTTCAGGCAAATTTCCAAGAACATGTTCAAAAGCGACTTGATTTAGGTGCACGAGTGCATCACCTTTGCTACAGAGCTTGTGCAGTATGCCATCTTGCTCCTGAGTCAACGCACCGGTCGCACCTTGATACCAGAGATAGTTTACGATGACCTTGGCAGTCCTTCGGACTACCGCGTTATCGTGTTGACAGGACTCGAGTCCCCGGAGGGACCAGATGACGTGGCTTACCCGGACTGGGGCTGAACGCGAACCAAAACTCGTGTCGCACCTGAGTAGCTTAACGGCACTTAGCCGAGCGTTAGCAGATTAGAGAAATGGGAATAGGCTGGAGCATTCTTAAGAGCCGCGGTTAGTGGGCTGTCTCTAATCCTTATAAAATTTCCAGCTCGACGTGAAGTCGCGCGTAAGTTTCTGCGTGGTCAGGATCGCGCGCAGCATTTCTATCGGGATGCGATTTTCTTTCAGGACCGCATCGTGAAAAGCGCGGTTGGTCATCTTTCCCGATTCGACCAGCTCCCGATGCAGCGCGTATAGCTGCAGGCCGCCCAGCAGATAGGCGGCTTGATAAAGCGGCCCGTCGCTGCCGGCAAAAGAGCGGCGCACCTCGGCGGTTGCATTCTCCGGCTCATGTCCCACGCGCCTGACCAGGAAATCGATGCACTCCTGCGGCGTCATCTTCCCTAGATGAAAGCTCAGAGAAAAGATCACCCGCGCGCAGCGATGCAAGCGCCAGAAAAGCATGCCAATGCGGTTTTCCGGCGTCTTGGGAAAGTTCATGTCCCAAAACAGCAGCTCCCAATAGAGCGCGCCGCCTTCGCCCCAGAACGGCGTGCCGAACAATGCACGGTAAGGCCGGTACCGCGCCGCCATGAAACCTTGCAGGTGATGGCCGGGAATCATCTCGTGGAATACGGTGGCCCGCGCGAAGTGAATGTTGTTGCCCCGCATGCTCATCAGCTTCTGCTCGTGCGACATGGTATTGGTGGGATAGGAAACACGGATCGTCTCGCCACCGGTGAAAAACGGATTCACCAGTTGGCGCTCGGGCGTCATCATCTCCATCCGCCAGGTCTCGCGCGCCAGTTGAGGGACGGTCACCAGATCATGATCGTCGACGAACTTGATCGCTTCCAGCGTCAGATCGCGGATCAACTCGGGCTGCTTGCCCGGTTCGACATACTGGGTCTTGACGTATTCCAACGCCTTCATCCAATCGTCGCCATAACCCAATTCGCGCGAAGCCTTCTTCATCTCGGTCTCGCACCAGGCGAATTCCTTGTTGCCGATCGCGATCAGCTCTTCTGGCGTGTAGGGGATCATCTCATACGCCAGTTCCACCAGCAGTGCCTCGCGGCCGATCGGATCGCCGATGATATCGCTTGAGTCGCCGGGCCTGGCGGCAACCGGACTGCGCCGCTCAGGGGCTTGGCGCTGGCCGACTGCTGGGCCTTCACCTCGACTGCGCTCAGGCGTTGTGCGTGTCTCGGTCGTGGCAGTGGGCGATTCGCTTGGCTTTACACCCACCACTCTTTCGCTAAGGAAGGCGGCGTAGTTTTGCAGCCGCTGATCGGTACTCTTGTAGGCCTCATCGACCCACCAGGTAAACATCGGATCGTAGCCGTTGTAAAAACTAAACCATCCTCTGAGCGTGCTTCGCAAATCGCTGATAGTGGCCACGGCACGATTGGCGATGGTCTTTTTCACTTTGATGGGCTCCACCTTGGCATCGCTGTTGCCTTCGATCTTGCTCTGGGCGCGGCCATCAGCTCTCAGCCCGGCCTCGACCGAGCGCCGGGTCGCCTCAATTTGTTTGCTCAAGCTGCTCAGCACGGCGGCTACCTTTGGGGGATCCACTCGCTCCATCCGGCGGCGCGCTTCTTCCAGATCAATGATGGTTTCGGAAAAAGGAAGGAGCCGTGCGGATTCAGCGAGCGTCTTGGCATGGATCTCCAACTGCCGCAATTCGTGATCGAGATGGTTCTTCAAAAGCAGATAGTCAACCTTGCCTTCCTGGCTCATTGAGTCGAAGTCGAGCCGAGCGAGGGCGGCGAGCCAGTCGGCATAGAACTGCTTCAGGCGAGCCTGGCGCGCAGGCGAGATCTCGATAGACAGGAAGCATTTACTGAATCTTATCGCTATAATCGGGGCCGACACTTTCCGTTGCGAAACATGCATTGATGAGCGATGTCCTGGTACGAATCAAGCGGGCAGTCCTGGCCGGGCGCTATGTATTCAGCGAGAAAGCGCGACTGGAAATGGAGCGGGGCAGCCTGACCGAACTTGACGTTGCCGAATCCATTTTGAACGCAGTGGCCATTTACAAAACGATTCGTTCGAAAAGTCCATTTCGCAAGCAAGCCAAGGAGTACCTTTATGTTATTCAAAGCGCGAATTTGGATGGACTCGCCATCTACTCCAAAGGTAAGCTGGTTCGTGAGGCTGGCTCGGACGTTTACTATTTTCTTGTTTCGTCCAAGCGGGCCTTATAGCAGAGATCAGGCTTCATGTTGAAGATCACAATTTGCCCGACTTGCGGCAGTAAGAGAATCAAGAGGGTTCGAAAGAATTGGAAAGGAGAATTCCAAGGCCGGAGCTATACAGTTCCCAACCTAGAATTCTACGAATGTGCAAATTGCGGAGAGAAGGTTTACGACCAGCAAGGCATGCAACGAATTGAGGCTCATTCTCCCGCATTTGCAAAGGTGCCAGTAGGAAAAAGGTTTGCCTAAGACAGGCAGCATAGAAGGCTCGCTGAGGGAGAGAAGCACTGGCACAGACCCTTGAAGATAAAGAGACAACTCAGAGCGAACACAACTAACAAAGCGAACGGACTGCAGGTTTAATCCTGATCATCGCTCTGATCTCCTGGCCACGTTTACTTCACTTCCGGCGGATCAACTCATTCTCGGGAGTCGGCGGGGATTTCTGCAATATTCCACCTTGTCCGACCAACCTCTCTATCTCGTCAAGCTCGGACGGCAAAAAATCGGTGAAGATCTCCACGCCGTTTTCGGTGACGACCACGACGTCTTCGTAGCGGATGTAAAGATTCTCTTCCGGCACTCTCAGTTGCGGATCAATCGAGAAGACATGACCGGGTTTGAGCACATCGCGGTTATAGGCGCCGTCATCGTGAACTGCCATGCCGACCGGATGAGAAAAAATGCCGCCGCCCGTGTTCACCAACCTGCGTGCCGCCTGCTCGTAGATCGGTTTGGATAACTTCGTTCGCCTAAAAACATTCTCCATGGCCGCTTTCGCTTCTTCCATGAGGGCTTTTGTCGTCACACCGGGACGGATGCGCTTAATGACAGCATTGCGATATTCGAGCACAAACTGAAGCAGCTCCCGCTGTGCCACGCTGTATTTCCCGTTGACCGGCCACATCCGCGTCACGTCGCTTGTGTAATACCCGTAGTCGGGGGCGTAGTCCATCAAGACCAGATCTCCGTCTTTCAACTGATCCTGGTTGCGGTAATAGTGCATGTTCCAGATGTTCGGCGTTCCCGATGCGGTAATAGACCGATAGCCCTCCAGCCGCGCCCCATTGGCGAGAAAAACATAACGCGCGACGGCATCGAGTTGGTATTCAAAGATGCCGGGTCTGGTGCTCCGCATCGCTTCCATGATCCCCAGACCGGCCAGTTGCGAGGCGCGGCGAATCAGGGCGACCTCGCGCGGGCTCTTCATACTGCGCAGTTCATCGAGAATCGGCGTCAGATCCCGGACCTCCGCTCGCGGGAAGCGCGTCCGGAGCAGTTGCACAAGGTGAGCTTCACGCGACACGCGCCCATCCCAATAATCCGAAGCAATCGCGGCATTGGCGGCGAGCAGTTCGCCCCGGCTCTGGGCGCTGCCTTCGGCGGGCGCAAACGGAGTGTAGACGACTGCTGATGGTCCTCTCAAAAGGTTGCGCATCCACTCTTCAGTCATCGCCTGTGTGCTCGCTACCGCATCCACACCGGTCAACTGCTTTACCAGATCCGCATCATCGGCGGAAAGAATCTTACCCTCGCTGCTTTCCAGCCTCTCGTTCCGGGGCGGCAACAGCAGCGTCACTTTCCGGCTCCTGCCGTCAAGCAGCACATACGAGTGGGGAGTCTCGATCCCGCTGAGGTAATAGAATTCGTTTGTCTGGCGCGGCATGATGAAGCCGTTGGCCTGGGGCGCGCCTTGCACAATGGCGATGGCGCGATCTCCGATCCGATCGAAGACCTTCTGCCAGCGCGCTCTGAACTCTTCGGGTGGAAAATGGGATTGGTAAAAAGGCGCGCTTTGCCCGTACAGCACCGTCGGTAAAGTCAGCAACACGATCACCGCGGGGCGAAGCCACAACCAAAAAGACGGGAGACGATCAGAACCGCGGGCGTCAGCCCGCGCGGGGAGAATTAATCCCACCTCCACCCCTGTCAGAACCGCGGGCGTCAGCCTGCGCAGCAAAACCGCACCTATGAGTATCTCTCTATATCTTCAAAAGACGTCGAACCCCGCTTAGATCAGGAGGCAACCCATTCTCATTTTGGTATCTAGAGACGGATCCTTCGGCACATCCGTGCAAGCGAGTTCCATAGCAGCGAATAGTCGTTTGGTAGGCTTGACACACACACAACGGGTGTGTAGATTGGCTGTGTATGCCGACTAATCTCGCGATCGACGACAAGCTGCTGGAGCAAGCGAAGAACGTGGGGGGCTACAAGACGAAGAGGGAGACGGTGAATGAAGCTCTACGGGAGTTTATCCAGCGCCGCCAACGGGTCGAGCTTGCCAAGCTCTTCGGGAAGGTCGATTACGACCCGAGGTACGACTACAAGAAAGAAAGGCGACGCCGTTGATTCTCCTCGACACCTCCGTGCTGTCACGAGTCTTCCGCCGCAGGCGTATGAGGCCAGAGGAGCGACAGCTCCAGACTGTGGTCGCAGATTTGATGGCTGGAGAACTACCCTTGGGGCTGCCGGGGATAGTCCTGCAAGAGGTTCTGAGCGGGGTCCGGAACGAGAAACAGTTCGCGGATTTGGAGCAGCGACTGCTTGCCTCGTTCAGCATCGTCAATCCAGGCACCCGGGATCACATCGAGGCTGCCCGCCTCGCAAACAAGTGTTTGGCCTCCGGTCTTGCGGCATCCGGCCCCGACTGTCTTATCGCTGTGCTGGCGATTGCCGGAGATCACGAACTGTTCGCCATGGACGAGGACTTCCGAGCTCTGGCCAAACATGCGCCGCTCAAGCTCTTCAGGGTGAGGGGCGTCGCATAACAATAGGATGAAGCTGACGAGCGGCCAAGGTGAGGCGAACCCAACCAGGGCGCATTCGCTAGTCGGCGGAGGTTTTGGCCCCGCCACAAAGCTACCCGAAGCCGATGAAATTAACTTCGCGCCCCGGGTTACGGCGCCCACCCTGATGGTCAATGGGCGATACGATTTTGTCTTTCCCTTGGAAGCCTCTCAGAATACGATGTTCAGATTCCTGGGGACGCCAGAAAAGGACAAACGCCACGCCGTCTTCGACGCGGGGCACATCCCTCCCCACAACCAGATGATCAAAGAAATCCTCGACTGGCTCGACCGCTATCTTGGCCCGGTAAAATGATCGGTCGTTTTGGTTGTGACTTCCTCGCGCTGCTTCAGATTTCGGATTCCTGCCCAACCCTGGATCATTCCCAGCAGGATGCAGACAGACAAGAGGTGGCTGATTGTTGGCTTAATTTTCATGGCTGAATTCTGTCTTCCTCGCTGAAAGGCAATTTGAGGTCATCTGGATCAGACGCATCAGTGGCCGCGCGCCAGGAAATGTTCCGGTCCAAGGGAATCGCGGTGGCGCATCGGCTGGACGCCGATCGTTACGCAGTTTGTCTCAGCGATAGG
>DASYPF010000468.1:0-11595 GCA_036006905.1 Acidobacteriota bacterium | reverse complement strand
GGCCGCAAACTAAATGAATGAGATGCCACGGAATTTTAGAACCGGTTTGATCGTGCCTGCCGTAACGGCGCTCGATCAACGCGGCGAGCTGATCCTGGAGGATCAGCGTCGGCTGCTGCGACACTGTCTGCGCAACGGAGCTAGCGTAATTTTCAGCCCTGGAACCACCGGGGAGTTTCTTCATCTTCGAAATGATCAGCGACTTCGACTGATGGAAGTCAGTGTCGAGGAAGTCAGGGCGCTTGCACAAGGAGAGGTGTGGCCGGTTATCAACGGTCGCACGTTGGCTGAAACCCTTTCCAACCTCGAGGCGGCCGCCTATATCGGAGCGCACCGGTTTGTCGTGGCGCCACTGGCAATTTCAGATCTGAGCGTGGATGACGTTGTCCCTTTCGTTCGGGACTTAAGTTTGAAGGCTCGAACGGGGACAATCTGTCTTTACGAAAACCCGGACATTTCCGCACACCCTGATTTGCGCCTGCTGCCGTTAGAAACATTACGGCTGCTTCTTGAGATTCCCGAGATAGTTGGAATCAAGATTTCAGCACCGTCCGAAGTTGTTTTCCCGATCCACGCCATGGTTCAAAAATTAGCGCGCCCCACGCCGGTCGAAGTCTACCTCGGCTACGCGCTGCAAATATTCTCTATCGACCTGCCTGAATCGGCGGTCGGAGGCATCGTCTCTGGAACAGGAAATCTGTTGCCGCGGGAATGGAGCGATGCTTGGAAAGCTTGCATGAACGAGAGCCCCTTAGCCGAGGACTATCAAGCGGCCTTGGAAATTCTGGAAAGGGCCGCGAGTCCGAAATTCATTTCAGCCATCAAGTGGGGACTCCACCATCTGGGAATTTTTTCAAGCGTATCTGGCGCTGTTCAGACGCCGGCGCTCACCGAGAAAGAGGCCGCGGTGTTTATTTCAGCCTTTGAGGAAGCCAGGGCGATGCTGCGGAAAAAGACTGTCATTCGTCATTAGTTATCAGTCAACGGTCATCGGTCATCGGTCACCAGTCATCGGTCATCAGTGAACGGTCATTAGTCATCGGTCATGAACAGGTCAGAAAGTTGGCAGGTCACAAGTCAACAGATCCTCAAGTTAGAAGTCGACCGTTTTTGACTTGTCGCCTGCTACCGGCCAACCTACTAACTGGTGACCGATGACTGATGACCGTTCACCGATGACCGGTGACCGATGACCGATGACTGATGACCGATGACGTTTTTCTTTCAACCATGACAAACGACCGCGCGCGGCAATATTCCGGCACTTACCGATGGGCCGTGGTTGCCATGTTGTGGTTTGTCTGCTTCTTTAACTATGCCGATCGGCAGGCAATCTTTTCGGTCTTCCCGCTGCTCAAGCCGCAATTGAAGCTCAGCGACATGCAGCTTGGCATCATCGGCTCTTCCTTTATGTGGGTTTATGCCGCTTCGGCACCGTTTGCGGGAATGGTGGGCGATCGGTTCCGGCGTAAAACCGTAATCATTGCAGGACTGATTTTTTGGTCGCTGATCACCGTCGCAACGGCATTGTCGACTCGATATATACATCTGGTAATCTTTCGCGCGCTGGAAGGTCTGGGAGAAGCGTTCTACTTCCCCGCTTCGATGTCACTGATTAGCGACTATCACGGACCCGATACCCGTTCTCGCGCCATGTCGACCCATCAGTCCAGTGTTTATATTGGCACGGCCGCGGGCGGAACGGTTGCAGGCATCCTGGGACAGCACTACGGATGGAGGTCTAGTTTCTACCTGTTCGGATCGCTGGGCGTGCTGCTTGGCTTCATTCTAATCTGGGCATTGCGCGAGCCCGAACGAGAAACGTCTGCGACAGTTGGATCTGTAGCGACGCCCGGCCGCTTCTCTGCATTAGCGGGCAAATCAGGCAGTGAACCCTCAATAGGCGTTGAGCGGCAGACGGCTTCTTCGCAGGCGCACTTGGGAATGGCCGCAACGCTAATGGCAGTTTTCGCCGGTGCAAATTTTGTTGCCATGGTGTTCCTCACATGGATGCCTTCCTTCCTATATCGCAAGTTCGGCATGAGTCTTTCCATGTCCGGTTTCAGTGGAACAGCCTACTTGCAAACCGCATCGATTCTCGGTGTCATCACGGGTGGCGTTCTGGCAGATCGGCTGGCACGGCATTACTCTGGCGGCCGCATGATGGCACAGGCGCTGGGACTACTGGCCGGCGCGCCTTTCATTTTCTTGACCGGCTGGACGCTTTCCGTGCCGCTGTTGATTTTGGCGATGGCGGGCTTCGGGTATTTCAAAGGGATGTACGACGCCAATATCTTCGCTTCGCTGTACGACGTAGTTCGCCCCGAGCGCCGGGCAACCGCAGCAGGACTGATGAACGCGGTTGGCTGGGTCGGAGGCAGCACTGCGCCAGTCGCCATTGCTGCAGCCTCCGAGCGTTTTGGCATGAGCGCCTGTATCAGCGCCAATTCGGTGATTTATTTGGTCTTCGGCCTATTGTTGGTCGCTGGAGTTTTCATATACACGCGGTCAGGGTGCCCAGTCACAGGTGGTGATGTCTATCGAAATTAGCCGGCGACGCTGTGGCTCGGCCGAGCCGCGCGCGTCAGCAAGCGGACTCTGGATGCAGCGATTGCCACATCCGTCCTTGAAGAACGAGTTGTCACAGTACTTGACATTAGAACCGTAGGAGAGAAGTGATACATTGAGTGTCCGCTTGCTAACGCGCGCGGCTCCGTCGGAGATACCCTTCATATCCTCTTCATTCCTATCAGCGAACCGTGGTATATGAAACACATCCCGACCAAGGAGCAACGCCATGAAGCCAATAGATCGCCGTGAATTCGTAAAGATAGGAGCAGCCGGCCTTGCCACCGCTGCCAGTCTTCGGCACGCCACCGGCGCCAATGACAAAATAGCCGTCGGAGTTATCGGTTACGGACGACAAGGAGTAACCAACACCCGCGACTTTTTCAAACAGCCCGAAGTCGTCATTGCCGCCGTGTGCGACGTTTACGAGCCGCATCTGAACAAAGCGGCTTCCGATGCCAAGGACAAAGGGCATAATCCGGAATCGTACAAGGACTTTCGCCGCGTCCTGGATCGCAAAGAGATCGATGCAGTAATCATCTCCAGTCCCGACCACTGGCACGCGCTGCAGGCAGTGATGGCCTGTGACTCGGGAAAAGATGTCTACGTGGAGAAGCCCATTGCTACGACGATTGCCGAAGGGCGCAAAATGGTTGATGCGGCCCGCAAAAATAAACGCGTCGTTCAGGTAGGGACGCAGCAGCGCTCTGCCGAACATTTTCAGAAAGCGGCGGAACTGGTGCGCAGCGGCGCCATCGGCCAGGTAAGCGAAGTGCGCACCTGGAATCTGGGGAATCAATTTCCAGATGGAATGGGTTACGCGGCCGACTCAGATCCACCGCCCGATTTGGACTGGGATATGTGGCTTGGACCGGCGCCCAAGGTCCCGTTCAACAAAAACAAGTTTGGCGTGCGGCCGGATGGCTTTTCCACTTTTCGATGGTTCTGGGATTACGCTGGCGGAATGATGACCGATTGGGGTGTCCACTGGATCGACATCGTCCAGTGGGCCATGGACGTTGACGGGCCGGATAGAATCGCCGCCGCCGGGGGAAAATTCGGTCTGAAGGATAATCGCGATACCCCGGATACGTTCGAAGTGATTTACCAGTATCCCACCTGGGTCCTCACGTATTCGAAC
Source organism: Acidobacteriota bacterium (assembly GCA_036006905.1). Lineage (GTDB taxonomy): Bacteria > Acidobacteriota > UBA6911 > JACQSX01 > JACQSX01 > DASXTB01. The sequence continues at coordinate 7,886 of DASYPF010000468.1, read as the reverse complement.
CGTGAGTTGAGCGGGCGCGGCCCCATTATCAGCGAGGCCACCGGACTCAAGGGAGGTGGCATCACTTTCCACGGAACCAAGGGAACACTATTTGTAGATCGCCAAGGATTCGAAGTCATCCCGGAGCGAAGGAGAATCACTCGAGAAAGAGCGGGCGAAGCACTGATGGAGCCGATGTCGATGAAAGGCACCGAACGTCATGAACAGCACGTACGCAATTTCATCGATTGCATGAAGTCTCGTCAGAACCCGATCAGTGACATTGAGATCGGCCACCGGTCTACGTCGACATGCCACCTGGGAAATATCGCTTACCGAACCCGCCGAGAAATTGTATGGAATGTAAAAGAGGAAAAAATTGAAAGTGACAAAGATGCGAATAGGTATCTCGATCGCGAGTATCGGAAACCATGGAGGCTGTGAAGCGCGACTGGCGAATAATAGACGCCCGCAACCTGGGCACGCGGCCTGACATGGCAGCATGCTGCCATGCGCTGGAGTTTCTGCATTCGGTAAAGAACGGTAGGTCTTCTCAGCCCGCGAAGCGGGCGTCCAGCGTGTAGCCCCCGGCGCAGCGAAGCGCAGCCGGGGGTACCAGTGGTTTCGCGGAGAAAGCCCGCAAGGCGGGCGACAGCCGAAAATTTCTTTGCAAAAAACGTTTGACGAAGAGCTTCGGACGCTTCTTCGGGCACATCACATCGATTTCAAGCCGGAATACCTGTCACGTTAGACACTGTCGCCCGCCCAGCGGGCTCTCTCTGCGAAACCACACGAACCCCCGGCTGCGCTTCGCTGCGCCGGGGGCTACATGCTGGCCGCCCGCTTCGCGGGCTCAGACGCCCACGTCTCTTCAAAATGTAGAAACTCCAGGGCATGGCAGCATGCTGCCATGCGCGGCCCAAGCCTCAGCTTTAGTTCATACTGGTTTGTCCCCGGCCAAAAATCGATTCAGCCGGCTGACGACATCCTTCAGATACGCTGCGTCCCCGCCCGCAATTTCAGTGGTCATGTAGCCATCGTATCCAATCTCACTGAAAGCTTTCCGCACTGCGGGCCAGTCGATGTCCCCTTCGCCGATGTTCTTGAAGTAGAATCTTCCTTCTCTGCGATCCAACTTGAAATCTTTCAGGTGCACCTTGACAATGCGCTTGCCCAAAGTTCGAATCCAATCTTGCGGAAAACCGTAAAACACAACATTGCCGACATCGAAGTAAGCCTGCACCCACGGTGAATTGAATTCATCCACGTAGTGGGCAAACTCCAGCGGGCTCAGGAGAAACTTATTCCACACCTCTTCAACCGCCACGATCACCTTCAACTCCTCGGCCTTAGGCAAAATTCGCTCCCGGATCACCTTCTGCGAGCGAGCGTAGGCCTCGCGGTACGAAGTTTTGGGATTGACCACGGCAGGCACAAGCAAGACCGCGTCGGCCCCCCAAAGGTTTGCATTCTTCAACGAAGTCTCCATCCCGGCTACGCTCTTGTTGACTTCCTCGGGATCAGCACTCGACAGCGGAAAGTTCCAGTGAGACATATTCATCACCGAGTGGATCCTCAGCTCAAATTTCGAGGAAGCTTCCTTGATGGTCTCCGCCTCACGAGGGTCAGTGATCGTTTGCATCTCGATACCCTGAAAGCCGGCATCCAGGGCCATCTTGAAACGATCCGCGTAGGGTAGATCTTTGGGGAGCATGGAGATCAGAACGGCCTTCTTTGGTGATCCTGCGGTCAGGGCCGACCTTGGATGCAAAGCTGCTAGTGCCGACAACATGGCGGTTGATTGAAGGAAGTTTCTGCGGTGAATTAGCGACATGATTGCCCCTATCTTACGAACTCATTCCTCTTTGAGCCTTGCCCGAACCGCAATAACGTTTCAACTTAATTAGTCCCTGCGTTCCATCCGCGCCCAGACTTTCCTGGATCGCTTCCGTGAAACGGGCCAGTGCATTCTCCAATCCCGGCAAATCCAGTCCCATACTCTCCGCTTGCTCGACGGCGATCTTCAGGTCCTTATGCTGCCAGCGGATGGAAAAACCGGGCGCGTAGTCTCCTCTCAAAATCAGCGGCGCCAGGTTGGAAAGCATCCACGATCCGGCGGCACCGGATGAGACCGCCCCAAGAGTTTTTTCCAGGTCCAGGCCAAAGCTCCGCGCCAGCGCGATAGCTTCACACATGGCCACAATGTGCTGGCCGCATAAAAGCTGGTTGATCGCCTTGCATTTTTGCCCGCTTCCGGCTGGGCCGAAATAAACGATGTTTTTGCCCAGCGCCGAAAATACCGGCAGGCTCTCGCGAAAGACCTCTTCCCTTCCACCGACCATGATGGTCAATGTAGCGGCGATGGCCCCCTTTTGGCCTCCGGTAACTGGCGCATCCAGAAACGCGCATGAATGCGCTTCGACCTCTCGCGCGATCTCCCGGGTGCCTACCGGAGAAATCGTGCTCATATCGATCACGATCGAGCCGGGAGAAAGGTGCTGCACGAGGCCTTCGTTTCTAAGCAAAAACGATTTTACGTCGTCTGTGTTTCCCAGCATCGTGATGATTAGCTGTGAGCGTTTCGCGAGTTCGCTGGGAGATTGCGCGACCATTTCTTTCGGGAACGAAGCGGCCTTTTCCGGTGTCCGGTTGAAGACTGTCAGCGCGAAACCAGCCTTTTGCAAGTTCTGCGCCATGGGGTGCCCCATCACACCGAGACCGGCAAATCCTACGGTTTTCTGAAAATTGTTCTGCATGGTCGTTTATCTTAACTCATCTTAATCATTCGTTGTACGTGTCTAATTCTGGGTTTGTGTCCTGCATCCCAGCCCGAATTATTCATGGCGAACTCCGTTTCCAATGACTCGGTTGGGACACAAAGCCGTCTACGTCCACGATCACGTCCACGACCACGATCACGATAACGACAACGTGGTCGTTGACCTGGACGTGGGCGTGATCGTGAACGTAGACGGTATTTCAAATCCTCTATTCTGACTCAATTTCCACATGACCTTCAAACTCTGCTTGTCTGACAATTCCAAAAAACGATGAATAAAATTCAACGTTTTTAACGACTAATAGCATTCACAAACCTCGTAGGGACAAAGCAAGCCCCGCTAGGCGGGGCGCAAAGAATTGTAGCCGAGGCCGTGAGGCCTCGGTCAGGCGTACCCAAACAGGTGAAGTCGCGTAGCGGCGACAGAAATCGATGCGCGAGATGTCATGCCTGCGATTGATTGTGTTTTTGCACGTCAAAAACATTCTGTCGCCGCTACGCGGCTCGTCATTATCAGGGACACATGACCGAGGCCTCACGGCCTCGGCTACAATTCTTTGCGCCGCTGCGCGGCTTGCCGCTTCGTGAGCATCCGTAGCAGGCTGTGTTGAAATCTCCACGGAAGCTGACGCCTGGACCCAAATTACATATAATCTACAGTACCCACATAACAGGAGCGCGCAATGAAACTGCATTCACTTTCTGTTCTCTTCTTGATCACATTTGCCTTAACCTTTGGCGCCCCCAAACGAATCCGCGTTCTTCTCTGGTCTGAACAGACCGAACCGCGCAATATCTACCCCAACGGCATTAGCGGCGCGTTGGCCGACTATCTGGGAAAGCTTCCGAATATGGAGGCCCGGACGGTCAAACTGGACGACCCCGACACCGGAGTCAGCGACGCGACGCTCGATCAGACCGACGTACTGATCTGGTTTGGGCATCGAAAGCATGCCGAGGTCCCAGACGAGGTGGTTGATCGGATTGTCAAGCATGTTCGGGAGAGGGGAATGGGATTCATAGCGCTCCATTCTTCCCATTACTCAAAGGCGCTGAAGAAACTTCTCAACGCCACCGGCGCCTGGAGTTCGTATGTCAATCATGGAAAGCCCGAGCAGATGTGGGTTGTGCTTCCTGACCATCCGATCGCCAAAGGGATAAAGGATTTCACCATTCCGCAAACCGAAATCTACACGGAACCGTTTGAGGTCCCGCAGCCTGAGGCCGTCGTATTTGAAGGCACCTGGGAATCAGGACACCGAAATCGCGAAGTTCTGGTTTGGCAAGTTGGAAAAGGGCGGGTGGTTTACATCCGACCCGGGCATGAGGAGTACCCGATTTATTTCCAGCCGGAGATGCAAAAGCTGGTGGCCAACGCCGTGGAATGGGCCGCGGGACGCACGCATGCGCCGAAAGACTTGAAGCGGCGCGAAGCCGGGCCGCCCGCAAGTGCTTTCGGCCCATATCGGCAGAACGCCCAGCCGCAACGCTCCCAGGCTGACATAGTTGTGGTGTTAAATAAGGCCGACGGCACCGTGGATCTGTTTAACTCAAGCACCGGTGAAAAGACTGCTTCAATTGAAACCGGATCGCATCCTCATGAGGTCGCAGTATCCCCGGACGGTTCCACCGCCTTTGTGACGCTTTACGGAAATGGCGTCTACGGTAAGAATCCGGAGCCGGACAACAAGCTTGCCGTCATCAATTTAAGAAGTAGGACGGAAGAATCAGTGATCGATCTGGGCTCTTACAAAGGCCCTCACGGACTGGCGGTCGGCTCGAGCGGGATGGTCTGGGTCACCTGTGAGAACGAAAAGACCGTCCTGGTCATCGATCCGAAGCAGAAGAAAATCACCAGCGCCATTCCCACCGGAACTACAGGAACACACTGGGTCGTCCTCCTTCCTAACGGCAGCAAAGCGTACACTTCCAACAAAGAGACTCCCTACATATCGGTCATTGACACAAGTGCTCGCAAGGTCATCAAGGAAATTCCGGTTCCACGCGGGATTGAAGGAATTGGAGTCTCACCCGAAGGTGATCGCGTCTATGCTGGAGACTTTAAAGATCCGGTCCTTTGGGTCATCGATACGCAAAAAGACAAAGTGATCAAGAACGTGGCGCTGAAAAACAGGCCGGGCCGCGTGCGCGTCACGCCGGATAACAGGCTCATTATTATTTCCGAATATGCGCCGGGCGCAATTGAAGTGCTCGATGTGGCCACCTTGACCACACAGAAACTCATCCCTGTCGGCAAGGCGCCCATGGGGATCACTTTCTCGCATAGCGGAAAATGGCTGTTTGCCGCTAACAGTGGCGAGAATACAGTTTCCGTCATAAACCTCCAGACTCTGGAAGTGACCCATACGGCGACGGCCGGCAACGGGCCCGACGGGATCGCATTTGCAACCGTGAGACATTAGCTGCGACTGAGAGAATCGCGATTGCGGATTTTGGATTGCGGATTTCGAATTGCATTTGATTCACTGCTTCTTCATTCCCGGCGAAATCCATTTGATCACAAAATAAGTCGCCGGCTTGTCACTCACGTTGCGGAGGCCGTGCATTTCGTTTGACGCCTGAAAGATCACTGACCCGGGACCTGCCGTCCGAGCTTCTCCGTTAAGCGTAGATTCGACGGTCCCCTCCTTGATGATTATCAGCTCTTCGTCGGAATGCTTGTGCGGCGGATGCGGCGCTTTGCCGGGGTTTAAAGTAGTTACATGAAGCTCCAGTTCGTCCAGCGTGGCGGTTGGGGCTTGGAAAAAGCGGCGCGTAGCGCCATGTAGTTTGGGTTCCGCCTGGATTGAATTCCAGTCAAACACCGTTGAGTGCATGACGGCAGTTTCGGGCCGAGCCAGAACAACCAGGCCCAGCGTCACACACAGGCTAACAGTTGCCACCAATAAATCTCTTCGAGTTAGCATAAGATCACCTCCGTGAAAAATTTGAAATATTGAGTTTACCTCAGAGACCCAGGACAGCAGGGCCTCAACCAAAAAGCCGTTCACGTCCACGGTCACGTGCACGAGCACGTCAACGACCACGGCAAAGTCCACGGTAAGGAAGAAAGCCTCATAACTACGCCGCGGCGGCGAAATTGTAAATTCGTTAGCGTGACTACTGCACGTTTTCGTGGACCTTGACGTGCTCGTGCACGTGATCGTGGACGTGAACGGCTTTGTCTTTTCTAAGCAACTGCTTCAAAAAACAAACGGTATTTTCTTCCATCTCCCGGCTCGTGTAATATCAAATCACTCATTCAAAGGAAGGATTACTCATGAAACGACTTGCACTATTTCTGCTGCTGGCCTCGTGTATCACTTTTGCCCAGCAGCATTATAAGACCCTAAACGACCGGTTTTCTGTTCCGCCCTATCCCACCCTGGAAGCGTGGAAGGAGCGTGCCGTCTATCTGCGCGAGCACATCCTGGCATCGGCCGGCTTGCTCCCCATGCCGGAGAAAACGCCGCTAAACACTTCGATATTCGATGAACAAAAGCACAATGACTATTCTGTTTTCAAGGTCTATTTTGAGAGCCTTCCCGGATTCTTTGTCACCGGTAATCTTTACATGCCGTCTGGCAGCGGGCCCTTTCCCGCGATTCTATCGCCGCACGGACACTGGACCTACGGGCGACTTGAAAACACGGAACTGGCTTCGGTACCTGGACGAGCGATCAATCTGGCGCGCCAGGGATTCGTTGTGTTCGCCTATGACATGATCGGCTATAACGACAGCCGTCAATTGACGCACAAGTTTGGCGGCAAGAAGGAAAGCCTCTGGGGCCTGAGTCTCGCCGGGCTGCAACTTTGGAACAGTATCCGCTCGGTGGATTTTCTGGAATCGCTGCCTGCAGTCGACCGCAACCGCATCGGATGCACCGGGGCTTCGGGCGGTGGAACTCAAACATTTTTACTCGCGGCCGTAGACAACCGGATCAAAGCAGCCGCACCCGTCAATATGATTTCGCTCCACATGCAGGGCGGATGTTTGTGTGAGAATCTTCCCGGCCTTCGGATCGACGCAAACAATGTTGAATTGGCCGCGTGCATCGCTCCCCGCCCCTTGCTGATGGTCTCGGCCACCGGAGACTGGACCAACGAAACGATGCGCCTGGAATACCCGGAGATGCGGAAGATTTACGCGCTTTTTGGAGCCGAAGACCGGGTTCACGCGGTGCAGTTTCAGGCCCAACACAACTACAACCGGCAGAGCCGCGAAGCGATGTATGCATGGATGGCGCGTTGGTTGAAGAGCGCGGCTGTAGACGCCACCGTATCTGAGAAAGGTTTCCATCCTGAAATGCTGCCAGATCTGCTCGTGTTCTACGGCCGCACTTTACCCGCTAACGCCGTCACCGCCGGGCAACTGACTGAGGACTGGATTGCTGCAGCGAAAAAACAATTAGCACAATCGGATCCAAGGCTGATCCACGCAGCTTTTCGTCATGCGCTGGCGACATCAATTTCGAACTCCCAGTCTGGAGTTTCAAGTAACGAAGTCATGGGTGCTTCTAAGCCCCAAGTTCGAAGCACAGGACTTTCACCGCTGGTCGTATTAGCCAGCGATAATCGGTCAAAAAAACTGGAGGGCGTGCTGGGAACGGCGGGCCTCAAAGTAAAGTCCGTCACTTTTACACCTTTTGATGCAGAGTCTGCTTCAAAGATTTCGCATTTTGAAACCTACAACCGCACCCAAGCAAGCCAGCGCGTTCAGGACATTGTTCAGGCACTGGTCGAGGCGGGAAAATCGTCGCCCGCAGTGATCCTCATCGCTGACGGCGACGCCGCGCTGGCAGGCCTGTTGGCGCAAGCAGTGGTACCGGTCAAACAGGCCATCCTGGACGTTGATCATTTTGATAACTCCAGCGACGAAACTTTTGTGCAACGCCTTTACGTTCCGGGAATTCGTCGCGCCGGTGACTTTCGAACTGCCTTGTCGATATCGCACTCGAAGATTGTTCTACATAATGCCGGAGAGAATTTTAAAATTGCGGGTGCCATTGTGGAGAAGAGAAAATTGAATGAGAACGAGATTCTGAATTTATTGGAGAAATAAACTGTATTATTACTCATAAACTTTCACGGAAAGGCTTAACGCAAAGGCGCAAAGACGCCAAGACGC
>DASYPF010000467.1:0-15752 GCA_036006905.1 Acidobacteriota bacterium | reverse complement strand
TCATTGCCCTACACCGCCACCACCTTGTCCGGGAACCGATTTTGTCACCGGCGGGGGCTGGATTACCGGAACTCCATCGGGCGCTAAGGGGAACTTCGCTGCGGCCGGCGGAATGAAGAATGGCGGGCTGTGGGGTCACCTGAACTACATCGATCACGGTTCGAGTGGTCCAAAGGTGAAAGGGACAGGAGTCACCGCCTACACTGTTGTCGATAATACAACCCGTCACATCGAAGGAACATGTGAAATCAACGGCGCCGGCGGATATACCTACCAGGTCGACGTGTCAGACAATGGTGAGCCCGGCAGAAACGATACGTTCTCGCTCACGCTGTCCAATGGGTACTCAGCATCGGGCAATCTTGCTGGCGGCAACATCCAGCTTCATACTCCCTGCCAGAAGTAGTGCTGCCGGTCTGCAGGAAGGTCGAGGGTCGGAAAGTACGGTTCCGGGTTCCGGGTTCAAGGTTCAAAGTTTCGCGTTCCAAGCTTCAAGCTACGCGGAACTCGAAAACTCCCAACCCGGAGCGCGGAATCCAGGTTCCGAAACGGCATTTTTCGACTTTCGACCTTCGACCTGCGACCTGCGACCTGCGACTTTCGACCCTAAACGTTGGTAGCCCGCTTCCTTCCCAGCCCGGCATAAATCAGCGTCAGTCCCAGCAGCGCGACGCCGATCGAAGCGACCAGCCCGCCGGCAGCAGTACTTACTGAGTGCGCTGCCTGCACTATGTAGCTCCAATAAACCCAGACCGCTGTTGCCAATCCTCCACCCGCCACGGCTACCAATAAACCCGAGATGATCAGTACGGGACTGGTTCCCGATTTCAGACCGACTTCAACCTCGGCTTGTCGAACTTCCTTCCCTGTGAAAGAAATGATTACAATGAGCGCCATCGGATGCATCAGTCCGGCGATGAAAAAAAGCGGAACATAACTTCCAAACCACTGGAGCACACCTCCTGCCACCAGCGTCATGAACATTCCGCCGATGGCACCGCACATTCCGCCCAGGCCGACCACTGAACCGACCACCGACTTGGGAAACATATCGGAGGACAGGGTAAACAGGTTGGCCGACCACGCCTGATGACAGGCTGTGGCCAAGCTGATGAGTGAAAGCGCCAGCCAGAAGCTTTGCGTCAGCACCGCCCAAATTGCGCCCGGCATACAAACTGCAAACACCAGCATTGCCAGCAACCGCGCCGGCCCGACTCGCCACCCCCTCTTGATGAGGAAACCCGATAACCAACCACCAAAAACGCTTCCTACATCCGCGGCAACGTAAGGAATGATGAGCATCTTAGCTCCACTAAGCGCAGACAGCCCCCGCTTGTCGTGAAGGTAGGATGGAAGCCAGTAAAGGTAAAACCACCAGACCGGATCGGTCATCATCTTCCCCATGAAAAACGCCCAAGCCTGGCGGTAGCGCAGCAGTTCGACCCAGGGGACTTTCAGCGCAGTTGTAGGAGGCTCTTTGTCGCTGAGGATCAGGGCTTTCTCTTGCTCAGACAGCCGCGCATGCTTCTCAGGCGACTCATACAACCAACTCCACAGCAGGAGCCATAGAAATCCAATTGCTCCGGTGATGATAAACGCCGCTTGCCAATGCCACACTGTGGCCAGCCACGCGATCAACGGTGACAGCATCACTCCCACATTGGTACCGGAGTTGAAAATCCCGGTGGCTAACGCTCTTTCCTTTTTTGGAAACCACTCCGCTACCGATTTGATAGATGCCGGAAAATTTGCCGCTTCACCTACGCCTAATGCAAACCGCGCAACAGCGAACCCAACCGGCCCGCGTGCCAGAGCATGGGCCATTGCGGCCAAGCTCCAAATGATGACCGCGGCAATGAACCCTCCTCGCACGCCGACAAAATCGAGCAGGCGCCCCGACACGGCCTGCATGATGGCGTAAGCGGTCTGGAAAGAAAATTGAATCCATCCGTAACCGGATTCCGTCCAACCTAATTGTTCTTGAAGCAGCGGCTTTAAAACACCGACGGTTTGCCGATCGAGGTAATTGATCGTGGCGGCAAAAAAGAGCAGCGTGCAAATATACCAGCGAAGGTGGCGGATTTTTGATTGTTGTGCTGTCATTGAGTTCGGGTGATGGAATAGGGGCTAGGGACTAGGGGTTGGGGGCTGGGGGACCTGCTAACTATGGCGAGCGACCTCATACGGCCATCACGGGGCTTGTCCCCGTGGAGCCGTGATTGGAAACTAACAGCGGCCGTTGCTCCTGTGTCACCACGGGGCTTGCCCCCGTGGAGCGATGATTGAAAAACTAATCGGTCGCGCCGGTGGCAGTGCCGACTTTGAAATCGCCCACTCGATAGTCGGAAATCATCGCTCCACGGGGGCAAGCCCCGTGGTGGCGGGAGACGTAAGTTGCGATACAGTTAGTTTCCAATCATGGCTCCATGGGGACAAGCCCCATGGTGGCCTCGGTGCTGGTTCAAAATTTGACCATTTTGTGAACTTTCAGCGCACCAAGGAAACCTAGGGGCTGGGGACCTGCTAACTATAGACTTGTTGGTATGAATGGGGTTTTGGATTTCTGGTGGCTTGCCCGGCGCCTGGCCCCAACCCCCAGCCCCCAGCCCCTAGGCCCCGTTTTACTTCACTTCGCTCACGAACTTTTTATACTGTCCTTCGGCTTGATCTGCGGATGCTTTTCCTGACCAGATCCAGACCCGCCAGCGAAATGTCGCCGACTGCTTTGGCTCGATGGCGAAATTGAATTCCTCCTTTTTGTTGGTAAAATCCTTCCAACCAAAGGGATTGGCGGAGAAAAGGCCGTAACCACGGGCGTGCCAGTAGGTAGGATAGCCGGGATTCTTCGGATAGTCGAAAATGCCCAATGTCAGCGGCTCACCATTGACCATGCCTGTCAAAATGACCCATCGCCCGCGCGTTCCCCAGACTTCGTCGCCGGTCTTCCCTTCACTGCTTAAATAGAAACCCGTCGCGGCACCGGCTTCTTTCTTGCCCACAGCCGTCTTGTTGCCACGCGCATCAGTGAAGACCTGTTGGTCCTTGGAGGGATGCTCCAGAGATTTCGCCACCCGGATGGCAAAGGCCCCCTCTTTGGTGTCGTTGAAACGGGCGCGCTTGTCCAACGCCGTCAGCTTGGTAGTACGGTCAATGATGCGCGAATCCGCCGTGGCGCGAAAAACATACTCGGTCTCTTCGCGCAAGATGGTCGATCCGTCCGGGATCACCCAGTCGGCCGTCACTTCCAACTCCCCGTGATCCTTACCGCTCTTTGCTTCTTTAATGGAGCGATGAAAGATGGTGCCCATCTTTTTGAGCTCCTCCGGTTTTGTCGCATCGGAATGACCCCAAAAATCTACGCCATTGACGTCTCCGTAATTGAACCAGGCCCCAGTGTGATGCGGGTGATCTTTACTTTCTCCGGGACGCGGCTCCAGTGGAAAACCACGGGTGACGATATTACCGCTAGGGCTGCGCAACGGAAACAGAATCGGCTTGTAAACATTGACTGGATAGACGTAGGAAGCGAAAGCTTTGCCGTCGACCAGTATGTCAACGCGCCGTGCGGCATCGTTGCGCACCACCGTAACGCCTGTCTTTCCCTCGCCGGTACCGCGCGCTATCCAGGTCCCTGCCACAAGGCACGCAAAACAGAGCAAGACGATTTTCAGGAGTGTTTTGTGCTCACGCATTTTTATTCACCTCGCATTTGGTCATTGGTTCGTAGCACGTAGTCCGTTGTTGAGTCTTCAGCAGCTAGCTATCAGGCCTCAGCCTTCGTGGGAAGCCTGGCACTCAGAACGTGTGAGAGCTACAGGTTACTTTGTGCCTTGGTGATTGGTGGTTTTTTTCACAACTTCTCGGCCCTCCTACGCTGATTGCTGAAAGCCGACTGCTGATCGCTGACGGCTGACAGCCAAAACAACGGACAACTGACAATGGACGACGGACAAAATGATCACAGCGCGCCGGCGCGCTTCAGCGCATCCTTCAACCCGGCCATGCTAATGCGCGATGAAGCTTCCGCGCTGCCGGCGCCTCTCCAGTGAGTCTCGAGCGACACGGCATGTCGATAACCGTTCTTTTTCAATGCTTTAAAAATTCCTACAAAATCGATGACGCCCTTCCCCACTGGCGCATATTCGAACCCCTGGCCGCCCGCGTTTCGGATCACATCTTTGCAGTGTATGTGGCCAATCCGATCTTTGGGGAGAAGCTTGTAGCCGTCGGGGTAGGGGGTCTCGCCGCGCGATGCCGCGTTGCCCGGGTCCCAGTTCAACATCAGACTGGGAACTTGAATTGCATCCAGCAGTCGTGCGGCCTCCGCGCTGGTGGCTGTATTGCAGGACGGTTCGTTTTCAACCACTAAAATTACATTGCGCTTCCCGGCCTTAATCGCTGCTTGTTTTAGTTTCTCATCCATGGCGGCGCGGTGCGGTTTTTGGTCGTCCAACCGCCAAAAATCAAAACAACGCACCCGGTTGGTATTAAAGGTCTTTGCCAGTTCGGTGGCTCGGTTCAGAAGTTCGTCCTGCTGTTTAAAAGTGAAATCCGCTCTAAAGAGATCGCGCTTCGGGCTGAAAGTCGACTGAGGAGCGCCCGGCCAATCCACCTTAAAAAGAGGAGATGCAATGCAGGCCACGCCCAGCTTGTATCGCTCGAGCAGGCGACGCGCTTCTGCAAGTTCGTTTGCGTCGGCATGCATCAAGTTTTTGTTCCACATCTCTCGCAGCTCCACGTGCGAGCAGCCGAAGTCTTTGGAAGCCACCTCAAGGGCGTGGCCGAAGTCCTGGGAAATTTCGTCGGTGATGACGGATAGTTTGAATTTTGGTCGTGAAACCATTGCCTCAAAAGGAACTGCCGATGCCGCCGCGGCCGTGCCAATAGCTGCGACGAATCGACGGCGGGAGAATCTTGGTGGCATTGGCTTAGTCGCTCTCTCTTTTGCTTCTCTAATCTAAATGCAAAAGGGGATGGGAAGGAAGAGAAAAAAGCCGGGGATCGGAGGCCGCTCTCAGCGGCCTGGCCCGCTGTAAAGCGGGCGAAAGCTTTTGGCCCAGGGCGGAGCGCAAAGCGCGGAGCCCTGGGATTGCGCCGTCCGTCGCCCACTTCGGGACTCTTATTTAACTGGGTATTCGCGTCCCCGGGTTCCGCTGCGCTCCACCCGGGGCTTTATACCGTCATCCCTTCGGGATTAGGAAGTGCACAGCACATCGATTCACTGGCCACAGTCGTTTCGATCGTTCACTAAATCGCCGACCCAACAACACTATGGCAATCGACAATCATGAAGATGACAAAAAGGGTCGCTGCTACTCCGCCCCGTTCGGGACCTCCAGCCTCGCCTTCTTATCGGCAGATTCATTGGCCAGAATACAGGCAGTGGCGGATTTGACTGCGCGCTCCGGGCCGCAGTGCAGTGGAATCCCGGTGCGAATTGAAGAGCAGAAGCCGGAAATCTCCAGGCGATAGGCGACCAGCCTATCCAGCTTTTCTTCGACTCGCCCGGCGACGGTTCGACCCGCCGCATCGGCAGCTCGACTTTCCGACGCATCCATCACGGGATTGGAAGTTTGTTTTGTGACTTCCATCGTTGTCGCTCGGGCATCTTCTTCGTTGAACAGAAAGGCTTCAGCCTCGCCGGCAAGGATCAGCGTCCCTTTTGTTCCCATGTACTGCTCATAATAATTGTCAAATTTGTTGGATTGAATTGAGGTGAAGGTGGCCGTGCGCCCCTGCGGATAATCCAGAGTGACATAAATGTGATCGTTGACCTCGCGGCCGTCTTTGTACCGATAAATTCCACCTGAGGAATAGACCGCATAAGGCGTGGAATTGAAAAACCAGTTGGCCACGGCAATCTGGTGGCTGCCCAGCTCGGCCATCAGCCCCTGAGAGTACCGCCGGTACATGCGCCAGTTCAAGAGATGCTCCCAATCCGGATAGCCCCATTTATCCGGGTTGTAATGCGGCGATGGCGGAGCTTCGTTACGGCGCCAAGCCGCGTTGCGATGCCAAACAAGCCGCGCGTAATACATATCGCCTAGAATTCCCGGCTTGATGATGTTCTCATATGCGGCCTGATACATCGGGTTGTAGAAGCGCTGGTAGCCGATCTCCAGCAGACGGTGGTTCTTGCGAGCGGCTTCCAGCATCCGATGGCAACCGGGGACATCCCACGCCATCATCTTTTCGCACAGCACGTGTTTTCCCGCCTCCAGGCATCCGGCGGAAACTTCGGCATGAGCCCACAGTGGGACGGCAATCAGCACCGCTTCCAGATCTTCCTTCTGTAGCATGTCGCGCCAATCCTCGTAGTAGCGCGGCTTAGTCCATCCCGCCTTTATCAGGCCGTCTGAAGCGCGTTCGAAATGCTTTGGATTGATGTCGCACAGCGCTCTTAAATCGATAAACTCCTTGCGGCATTGGCCCAGCAGGACTCTCCCCTCGTCACCCGCGCCGATCAACGCCGCCTTAACGGGTCCTCCATGGATCGGACCGTGAAGCGCGGCTCCCGCACCCAAAGCTGCCAGCGCCGGAGTACCGGCGAGAGCTTTCAGGAAATTTCTTCGCCCGATGGCCTTTTGTTCTGAAGTCAGGTTCATAGTTTTTTACCCTTGTCTGCAACCAATGATTTAAGAATTAAGAATGAAGAATTATGAATGAAGAATTAAAGAATTTCGAATGTCGAATGACGTCGACATCCAATTCTTAATTCTCAATTCTTCATTCTTAATTCTCAATTCGCCTCCACGCTTGCCGGTGCGCGCCGCCGCAATAAATCCAATCCTGCAATTTCTCCCGTCCGAAATGGTATCAGGATCAGCACTGCCGCCCATTCGATCAGGGTCTTGTTGACGAACAAATATGTCCCTTCATTACCCTGCTGCGGGATTCCCTGCGCCGGAATGGCGGCAAGGTAAACCAGAGTCAAAAACAACAGCGCCCCCCAGCTTCCTATTTGCGTAAGACAGCCGAGAATAAGTGAAAGCCCGATCAGTAGAAGCACAATCTCGACGGCCCGATCAACAAATGGAGCCCAGCGCGGATCAGCAAGGCGATGGAACAAACCTGAAAACAAGCCGGTTGCGCCTCTCAGATACCCTGAGGCGGTCCAGCCCGTCAGAGGTTGTCCGGCACGACTCCACGAAGGCAGCCCCAACTTGTAATAGCCTTCGTAAAGGAAATGCCAGCCGATCAGCGTGCGGAGCAGGATCAAGGATACTTGCTGAAATCCTGAAAGCGACGTCGCGCCCGAAGTAGCCATAAGGTCTTTTTAAGAATTTTCCCCCGTGCAACCTCTGCGAACTCTGTACTATGCTACTAACCGGCAGTTTCTTCTCAGGCTGCAGCAATTTTGGTCAGGACGCCGAAGGCGTCACAGAGAATAGCCGGGGGCAGAGCGCGTTTTTTGCGCGGCGCCCCCGGTTGCCAGCCCCACCTTGATCTCCGCACCCTGAAAGGGTGCAACGCAAGCTTCCTATTGCACCCCTTCAGGGTGCCTACGTTAATAGCCCCAAAACCGGGGGCGCCGCGCCAAATACGCGCTCTGCCCCCGGCTACTTTATGTGACGCCTTCGGCGTCTTACCGCCTGCCGTATTCGGCCAAAGCTTTGGTTGCGGCTTTGCCGCACTAGGGCTCTGTGGTAAACAACCACCACAGAGGCCTAGCGCGGCAGTGCCGCAACCCAGTAAAAGCCGATCACGACCACGTTCACGAGTACGTCCACGGCTACGCAGACGAAAAATACGCATCGCTCACGATTCGATTGCCCGTAGTCGTGGACGTTGACGTGCTCGTGAACGTGAACGTGATCGGCTGTTCAGCGTCAAATTTTGTCGAACGCGGCACAGAGAGCACGAAGGTAGCACAGAGTCTTCTAGCAAATTACCTCAAGATTGCACAGCTTCCTTTCGCCGATGATCACGGGCGTCAAGTTCCCTTCTTCCAACATCAGCACGAGTATTCCAGAGTGCGAGCAACAGTAACGCTCGGCCAATTCTCGCCCGCCCACAAAAAAAGCCGTCGCCAGAGCATCGGCAAGCGCAGCCGATGAAGCGATCACGCTGACCAGCACGACTCCTTCTGCGGGCATTCCCGATCGCGGATCCAAAATGTGGCCGTAGCGCTTGCCTCCATTTTCAAAATACTGTTCTCCGGCGCCGCTCGTTCCCATCGCGCAATCGCACAATTTGAAGACTGCCAGCCGCGAATTCTTAGCTCTTGGATGCCGCAAACCCACCCGCCACCCATCTCCGCTCCCATTTCCGATGGCCACAACACTGCTGTTTCCTCCGCTCAGAAGCGCGAAATTTACGCGGCTGCGCATGCTCGAGGCCACACGGTCGAGCGCATAGCCCTTTCCAATGCTCCCCAAGTTGATTTCGACATTCGGGCTTTGAAACCGGACTGACTTCTTTTCGCTGTCCAAAACGACATGGTGCATTCCTACCGAAGCACGGGCCGCCTCCAATTCTTCAAGAGCGGGAACGCGCCCGTGACGCTGAAAGAAGCCCCAGCAGCGAATCAATGGCCCGGCCGTAATGTCAAAGGCGCCATCAGTCTCTTCGTGCAGTTTCCGCGCCAGCGCCAGGAGTTCAAAGAGATTGGGCTCCACGGGAACCGCCCGCTGCCCCGCCGTTTGATTGATAAAGCTGACTTCGCTACTGTCCCGATAGACGGTCAACTGATTTTCCAGCCGATCAATTTCATCCAGCGCCTGGCGAGCGGCCGTAAGATCCGCAGCGGCTCCCGCCGGCAGTGTTATCTCAAATCGGCACGCCATGGCCGTCCGATGGAGATGGAGCCAGTATCCTGAGCGTTCCGGGACTGGAGTCGCTCGCAAGGAGAAAAATTGGCGTCTGTTTGCCCTTCGCATCTTTAGAAGACCTTACAGGCCTAACTTAACGCAAAGATGCCAAGTCGCAAAGATGGAATTTTTTGTCGGTGTCGGGGGACGGGGGACGGGGGACGGGTGACGGCACCCACAGAACCGCGACCGGAAGGGCGCGGCGCAGCAATGCAACACTTTACGACTACACGAACGCCGAGTTGCTGCAGCAACGATGCGCGACGGTGCGACGGTACGAGTTGGAGTGCGCCGACTCAATCTGGCGCGCCGCGCCCTTCGGGTCGCGGCTCTGTGGGTGCCGATACTGGACACCCGCGTTCCTAAAATCTCAGCTTCAGCGCCATCTGAATGTTGCGCGGGAAGTAAAGCGACGGCTTCGGGTCGGCGATCTTTCCGAAATTCTTGTCAGCGAAGCTCGTATTCGGCCCGGGATGAATTACTGTGTTGGTCAGATTGAATGACTCGAGGTGATACTCAAGGGTGAATCGTTCTGTCAACTTCAGATACTTAAACAGCGATAGGTCGAGCGTCGGCTTCCAGGGATTGCGGATATCCGAGAATCGATCGGGCGTAGTGCGCAGTGTGAACGGAGCGCGCTGGTACCAAACCGGCTGCTCGCCTGCCATGCAGTTGACCAGGTTACCGTTCACGTCTCGATAGCAGGTGTTAAAGTAACGGTCGTCGGTCGAGTTCTTCAATTTAGCCGATCCAATCCGTTCCAGGTTAGGCTCACCCAGAGGCACGCCCGATTGCTGCGTAAAGATCCCCTGTATTTGCCAACCACCCATAATGTAGTTGAGAGATTTGGGAATATCTTTCCCAAATCTCTTGCCGCTGCCAAACGGGAGGTCGTAAATGCCGCTGAGTACCCAGCGATGGGTGCGGTCAAAGCTGGTGAGCTGCCGAACCATCTCGGTGTCCTGAGCATTCTGGAAACCATTCTGCTCCATGTTCTTGGAAAGAGTGTAAGAACTGAGAAATGTCAGCCCACCCGACATTCTTTTCTCCACCCGCATCTGAAAGGAGTTGTACCAAGCCTTTCCAATCGACATCGCGTTCTCCGTAATGCCGGTGAATTCCGGATAGGGACGCAGTAGCTGCTGGCGCTGAACGGTGGCGCCGTTAACGCCAGAACCGGGAAGCAATCCCGCAAACGGATTCGTAACGACCTGTTGCAGGAATGCGGCGCCCTTAGCCAGATCTGCAGAGCTGATTTCATTGATTCCCTTCCCCACAGCAAGCTTCTTGGTCTGGCTTCCCACATAGGCAACATCCAAGATGATGTTGCGCGCCAGTTGGCGCTGGATGCTCAGGTTGTATTGGTAGAAGTAGGGTACCCGCCGACCTGGGTTGTCGAAGCTTAATCCCTGCCCCACTTGTGTCAGCAGACCGGCGCTGGCTCCGGGCGCCACGGCCGGACCGTTGGGAAACGGGTTGTCAAAGGCGTTAATCCCGAGTTCAGGAATCCCAGGCCGACCGTTGATATCGTTGGCGATGTAGGGAGTCGACACGAAAAATCCGGTCTGGGGACCGAACTGCGTCGTGGCGAGATAATACATACCATAGCCGCCACGAATTACTGTTTTGTCACCGAACGAATAGGCGAAGCCAAGTCGCGGTTGGAAGTTATTGCGGTCCGGATCAAACAAGCCGCTGGATACTCCATTGACGCCTGCAAACAACAGCCCGCCCTTCAGACTTGTGCATCCCGGACACTCCGACGCTCCAGGCGCATTTTTGACTTTCTCGGCAAGCGGGTTTGCCTGGTCGAAAGCAAAACCTCGAACCAGCCGGTTGTATCGTTCTGTCACTGGCGCCTCGTAATCCCATCGAAAGCCTAAATTGAGAGTCAGTCTGGGACTGACTCGAAAATCGTCCTGAACAAAGAATGCCGTATAGTGCCACTGCATGGCCTGGGCTTGGCCGGCGCCTATATTGGCATTGGCGGGATATCCGAGCAAAAAGCTGGCCACAGAATTGCCGCTGGTACTGTCAGCCGAGTTTTGATCGCGTCGCGTGAAGACTCGGGTGAAATTGAAAAAGCCATTGAAGTCGCCCGTCGTCACCGGATTACTCCGGACGTTACGATACTCCGCGCCCACTTTCATTACGTGGCGAGCGAAAGTGCGCGTGTAGTTCCCCTGGACGCTGGCAGTGTTATCGACTGTCCCCCGACCTTCGCTGCCCACACCAATGTCGGTGAACTGTTCAAGGTTGATGCGAGGCAGATACTGGCCGGGAAGGCTTTTGAAGCCCAACGGCTTTCGATCGAATGCCTTTACATCCGACTGCGAGAAAAACTCGATGAAGCGAGTGAACCCAGTGCGGAAATTCACCAGCGACACGGGATTGAGCGTGTAGACCCAATCCAGCGTCATGCCGTGATTATTGCGCGTCTGAGGCCACTGGCCCTGATTGGCAAAGGTTCCCTGCAAGCCGTTGTTGCTCCGAAATTCGTTCCGATGATTCTGATAATACGACCCAAACATTCTGAGCTTGTCACTGAACACATGATCGATGCGGGTCAACTCTGCGTTGTAGTCGTATTTGCCCTTGTTCACCGGATTGACGTAATTGTTCAATCGCTGATTAGGAATATTGGGCAGCGGATAGATCGCTTGAAGAATCTTTGCCGCGATTGGATTGATGCGGTTTGCCGGAATGACATTTCCCTGAAAGGGATTGCGCACCAGTCTGCCGCCTTCCGAGCGGGTAGTCAGCGGATCGAAGATTAGCAGCGGCGTCGGTTGATCCGTGTAGCTCTTGGTGAAGTCTCCGATGCGTTCCGCCGCGGTCGGCACGGAAGTACTTATGGGAAAGGGAACGCGCTCCCTCAGTCCTTCCCACGTGAACATCCAGAAGGTTTTATCTTTGATGATTGGGCCGGTCGCGGTGACGCCGTACTGGTTGAACTGATGCGGCGGTCTTGCCTGACCGGTGGCGTTGTTGATGGTGTTGTTGGCGTCCCACGCGCCGTAACGGACAAAGTCCCAAGCCTGACCATGAAACTGGTTGGTGCCGCTTTTCAATGTCATATTGACTACACCGCCGCCGGTGCGGCCGTACATGGCGTCGTAGGTGTTGGTTTGAACCTTGAATTCTTCAACAGCATCGACTGGAGGCGAGAAGTTATATCTGCCTCGGGTGCTGTCGGGAGCCCCGTCCAACAGAAATTCGTTGGTGGTGACGCGGCCCCCGTTGATCGACCAAGCCGAGCCTCCGAGATTGTCAAACGGACGCAAGCCGGACGTTCCCGTGGCCCCGAATGTCGGCACCTGCCAGAGGACGCCTTCGGCGAGTTGATTCAGCATGAAGACCATGCGACCGTTGAGCGGCATCGATTCCACTTTTTTGCGATCGATGACCTGGCCCATTCCTCCGGTGGATGACTCCAGCAGCGGCGCGTTGGCGGTCACGACTGTCGACTCAGAAATCTCGCCCACCTGCAACACAATGTTCACAGTGGCCCTCTGGCCGACGGCGACGGTCACTCCCGATTGCACGAATTTCTTGAAGCCGGGCATTTCGGCCTCGATGCGGTAAGTTCCAGAATTGAGAAAGGGAATGTTGTAAGCGCCGTCGTCGGCCGTCAGCGCCGCCGCGCTGATGTTGGTCGCTTCATTGATGGCTTTCACCGATACTCCGGGGATTGAAGCGCCCGATTGATCGGTGACCCGGCCGAGAAGGGTGCCGCGAAATTCCTGCGCCGGAAGAAAGGCGGAGCCGAAACAGAGCACCAGCGCCGTCTGCACCAGACAAAGCAAGAAAAATGGTTTGCGTTCAAAGGAAGATTTTGCAGACGCCATTGTAAGCCTCCTCTTCAAAAACCAGAAGCAGCCTAGCCCGCTTGGCGGGGCTAAAGGCGCCTCAGAACGAGAACTTCAAAGCAAACTGGAACTTCCGCGCATCGCCTTGGTCGTCTCTCACTTCTCCGAAGCTGGTGCCGCTGAAGTTTCCGCTCGGGTTGTTGAAGTGTGGCGTGTTGGGCACATTGAACCCCTCAGCGCGGAATTCACCGGTTACCCGCTCGGTAACGGGGAACTTGCGGAAGATTGCCGCGTTCCAGTTGATGTAACCGGGGCCGCTCAGGATATTCCTTCCGACATTACCGAACGAGTTCGGCGCGGGAGGGGAGAATTTCGTTACATCAAAATACTTCCGGCCCGGACCAATCCGGCCAGAAATCTCCGGGGCTCCATTCATATCCGGTCGATTTCCATTGCCTGGCGCATTCAAGCTGGTCGCACTAATCGTAATGTTCAGCGGTAGGCCAGAATAAGCCGAAAGGATGCTGCTGATCTGCCAATCGCCCAGGACCCACCGGCCCGGACCGGACTGCAGCCAGCGACGATTTGGTCCGAAAGGAAGTTCCCAGACAAAGTTCTGCACGAACGAATGCCTGCGGTCAAAGCCGGCCGGGCCGCGGTTCCTGCGAATATCGGTATGGTTGGCCACATAGCCGTTGTTGTCGGCATAGTTGATGGCTTTGCCGTACGTGTAAGCAGTCGTCAGCAGGAAGCCTTCCGAGAAGCGGCGATCTAACTTGACCTGAAGCGAATTGTAATTGGAGCTCAAAGGAATCCAGGTGTCGGTTTCCGCGCGCCGACCGAACAACTTATTCAGTGGCTGCCCGGCAGCCCCCTGGCCCGGGACTCCCGCGTTAATGTTGAGCCCGTTTAGAACTCCTACCGCGTGGTTTGCGACATAACCCGCCTCAAACGTGAGTTTCCAGGGCAGTGCCTGCTGAACGGTGAAGTTCCAGGACTGAACATAGCCCTGGCGCAGGTTCCTCGGCAGAGCCAGGAACACCTGAGCCGGGGCATTAGGGATTATTCCACCGTCCGGAATGGTCGTCAGCAACGGTGGCGGAAAGCCGGTAGCCATGGACCCGGCAGCACTGAAGGCATTCACCGGGTCGAAAGAATTGTTTTGCTTGACCGGAAAGTTGAAAGCCCACTTGTCATCCGGATAAGTTGGATCGATGGTAATTGCAAAACCTGCGCGTATCACGGTTTTCTCGCTGAAGCGGTAAGCCAGACCGGCTCTGGGAGCCCAGTTCTGCCAATCGGTTTTCAAACCGAGAGTCTTAGGGACGACCCCGACGCCGGCAAGCTCCAGGCTGTTGGTGGCCGGATTATAATTGGAGAATCCCGCGGGCACTGCCGGCGTCGGCGCAGAGTAGATCTCGTGGCGCAAGCCGATATCGAAGGTAAATTTCGGCGTTATCACCCACTTGTCCTGAAAGTAGGTGAAGAGCTGTGTCTGGCGGAAGGTGGGGAAAATTCCAGGCAAATCGCGTCCGAATTGATTGGGTAGGTCCAGCAGAAACGTGGCAAAGGCATTGGCGAAACCTGTGTTGGTGTTACCGTTCAGCGAAGCCGGCCCAGGATTGAAGGAGAACAAGCCACGAGGGCTGAAGGTTTGAGTTTGCAGCAGGTCGTCCAGATTGCGCCGCACATCCGCCCCCCATTTGATCGTGTGGTTGCCTACCACCCGGGTCCAGTTGCTGACCAGATCAATGTTGGTTTCCGCGCGAACCCATGGCACACTGGCCGAAAATCCGATGACGGGATTGCTGTAACCGTTGATGTTGACCCCCATAATGCCGCTTGTGAATTCATCCAGGTTTACGCCAGGAACGCCGATCTCATCTGAGGTTTTTCGCCCCGAGTCCTCGTTCTTGGCGTCATTGCGATAGCGCCCCACCCCAAAACGCAGCTCGGTGATGAACTTGGGATTGAAGATGTGCGTGTAGTTAACGGCTCCATTTTGCGCGCGTTGAATCCCGGTCCCTGCAAAACCACCGGCTTTAGGCCCGCCGAAGACGGGGTACAGACTGGGATCAAAAACTACTGGCCGCTCAAAACTGTAGCGAAAAGCCAGCGTATTCGTGTCGTTGAATTTGTGGTCGATTTTGGTATCGAATGAGTCAATATCTTTCTGGCGCACTGTCGCTCTTTCAAAATTGTTGGAAAATCCTGTCCTGTTCGGCGGAGGAATTAGGGCCAGAATCTTTTTGGCGATGGGACTGATTCGGTTATCGGGAATGATGTTGTTTGGAAAGGGCGTTCTTCCGGTGCCATCCGGGTTTCCCGTCCTGGGATCGTAGATGGTAGTCGATGCGGCGGTAAAATCCCCCCGGCGAAAGTCCATCGTGGGAATCGTAACAAGAGTGTCATCGCCGCGGCGGTCCCGAATACCCTGATAGTCAAAGAAGAAGAAGGTTCTGTCTTTAACGATCGGTCCGCCGATGGTGCCTCCAAACAGGTTGAACACAGTAACCGGTTTTACCGAGGCAAAGAAGTTTCTCGCCCCAGTAGCGCTCACCCTGTTGAACTCAAAGAGGCTGCCGTGAAAATTGTTGGTGCCTGACTTGAGGGAAATATTGACGACGGCTCCACCAGCCCGGCCCAGCTCCGCCTCGTAATTGCTAGTGGTTACGTCTATCGTCTGCAGGGCCTCAATGGGAGGGATCAGTGCAGTCAGCAGGCCGGTGCGTTGATTGTTGTCGATACCCTCGAATTGAACGTTGTTGGCATAGCGTCCCTGGCCATTGACCTGGGTCGACAAGCTGTCCTGGGAGTTAAAGAACTCCGAGTGCGGCCGGAACACAGGGGTGGTTCCCGGCATGAGATTGAGCAACGCCTGGAAGTTGCGATTCATCAGCAGCGGCGCGTCTTCAATCTGCTTGGTTTCAATTTTTCGCCCTACGTCGGCGCGGTCGGTCTGCAAGGTTGGGGTACTAGCAACTACTTCGATCGATTGGGAGACTTCACCGGGCTCTAACTGCAAATCTACTCGCACGGTGGTATTAACCAGGACGTCGACGTCTCCTCGAACCGCCTTCTTAAAGCCGGGTAGTTGCACTTCCACTCGATACTTGCCCGGATCCAGGTTCCC
>DASYPF010000466.1:0-4788 GCA_036006905.1 Acidobacteriota bacterium | reverse complement strand
GGGCTATGCGACGCGCGGCTATGGCGCGCCTCGAGCTACCAACTCTTTTCAGGTCCTCCAGCGAGGGCGCCTCCGCAACAGGCTTCTGGCGAGAGAATAAACCGCAATAGAACTCGCGATGCCCAAAGTTGAAAAGAGCAGGCCGAGATAGAAATCATGTGAAAAATTTACGGAGGAATCGGGATATAGAACATTCGGACGCTGCAAGTATGCCCAATATAAAAGAGGAAGCACGAACGTTGCGGGGACGGCAAAGGACGCCGCGCCCAGCAGTCCTCCGATGAAATCTACCCACCAGAGGAAGACTTCCTTGTTTTGAGGAGCGCTAGGTTGAACATAGAGCCCGGCGATCATTAATAGGAAAACAACCGTGCCCAGTCCCAAGAAGGTACCGCCCAGGGCCTGCAGCGCCACTTTTCCGATCCAATCCTGAGCGCCCGATTGCGTCACCAGCGATGGAGCAAACACAAGAAGAATGCCCCCCACCACGATAAAGACGATGGAAGAGACCCACAACTTAGGCGCGCCTTGAAGTTGATAGTAGAAACTCCAGATAGACATGATTGGAGCTGCCAGTCGTCAGCTATCGCTTCCCGATTGATGGCACGCCATGGGCATCGTGATACTCACATTGTAAATGCGACGATACGCCTCCGCTGGGCTTGACCCAGCGGAGCGAAAGATTCTTCACTAGCACAGGGCTATGTCAAACGTCGGCCTCCACCGGCCTTGTGCCGGTGGTGCCAAGATTGATCACCAAATATCAGTTTCCAGCGCTAATCGCTGATAGCATACAATCGTCGGACGCGAATTCTCATGCAACTATTAGTGATTCTATTGCCTCTGATTATGATTCAAACTCAAAATTCTGCCCAGACTTCGTCACCTGCCTCGCTTCATCGCTTAGCAGCAGAATACTACCAGTGGCGCGACAGAAACTATCCGGTGCGCAGCAGCAATGAAGGCCTGCATGTTTGGGATGACAAATTGACCGATTACTCCTCCGGGGCCATTGCCGAGCGCCGCCGGCATGTGAGCGATATGCTCAACCGAGTTCGTGCCGTGCAGGCAGATTCCTGGAGCCGGCAGGACCGCATCGACTGGATATTGTTTCGAGCACAACTGGAAGAGGCGGAATTCTTTGATCGCGTGTTGAATTTTGAGCAGACCAATCCGCAAACATACGTGGGCGAATGCAGCAACGCCATTTTTTCTCTGCTAAAGAAAGATTACGATACCGCTCGCAAGCGAGCTCTGGCGGCCACTGCGCGCCTAAAGCAGATGCCCGCGCTGCTGGAGCAGGGCAAGCAGAATTTAAAAAAGCCGGTTCGCCTGTATGCACGGTTGGCTATCGACGCGGCGCGTTCCATCGACAGCCTTTTCAACAAGAGCCTGATGACTCTGGCGGAAGATCGGTCGGTTGCAGACTTAGCGGGAACAGCCCCTTCCGGAGTCCGCAGGCCGCCAGGACGGCCCGAATCACTGACATCGGAAGAAAAAGCAGACCTGATCAAGGCCCGAGACGCTGCGCTGGCGGCGCTGCATACGTTTGCGGATTGGCTGGAAAAGGGGCTCCCCGGGATGGTCGAGTTTGCGCCGATGGGAGAAGAAAATTACAACTACCTGCTCAAGCATGTCTACCTTTTGCCTCTGGATGCAAAGCAGGTGGCCATGCTGGGCGAGGCGGAGCTGGCGCGTTACCGGGCGCTCGAGTCGCTGCTTCCAGATCCCAGACTAGCCGATCCGGATCCCGGGCGGGCTAAAACAATCCCTCCGGATCAAAATGCTTTCCTGAAGGCTTACGAAAGCCGCCAGGCGGAGATGATCCGCTTTTTGAAAGAGAAAAAGTTGGCAACGCTCCCGGATTATCTTGGACCTTTTTATATCCGGCAGTTGCCCGAAGCCTTCAAGCCCACCAGCCCCGGCGGATTCATGAACCCGCCGGGTTTGTACGACAAAGACAGCAGCGGATTCTATTTCATTCCCACATATAATCCTAAGAGCCGGAATTTCTACATTCGCGCTGCAATTGAAGACCCGCGTCCGATCCTGGGACATGAAGGAATCCCCGGCCACTTTCTGCAAATTTCCATCGCCAATCATCTGAGAAATGAAATACAGCGGCAACATGCCGACGGCGTCTTCATTGAAGGGTGGGCGCTTTACACCGAAGAGATGCTGATGCGGACCGGCCTATACCCGGAGAATTCTCCTGCACAAGGACAGATCTTGAGGCTGTCGCGCTATCGGGCGGCGCGCATTGGCGTGGACGTCAATTTGCATACCGGAAGATGGAGTTTCGAAGATGCAGTAAAGTATTTTATGGAAGCGGGAGGGCTGGACCGCGAAGCGGCCGAAGGGGAAGCAGCCGGCGCCGCTTCTTCGCCGACGCAGAAGATTACTTACATGGTTGGCAAGTGGCAGATTCTGCGACTGTTGGGAAAATATCGCGATCAAATGGGCGAGAAATTCCAGTTGGGCCGGTTCCATGATGAGTTGTTGAAAAATGGCAGCCTGCCGCTGTCAGTGGTGGAATGGATTCTGCTGGGGGATTCGGCGACGGTGGAAGAGGTGTTGAAGGGAATGTGACAGTGAACGTTCAGGATGTGAAGGGTAAAGAAGTCGAAAGTCGAAGGTCGAAGGTCGAAAGTCGTTCTGATTCTTGACCTTCGACCTTCGACCTTCGACTTTCGACTTCCTTTCTCTTCATGTCCAACGAAGGAGGCGCCTATGTCCGCTGTTGCTCCCCAATTTCAACAGTACACCAAACGCATGCTCGATCTGCTTGGATCGCAAGATCCGATGCTGGTTCACAGCGGAACGGTGAAGAAACTGCGCAAAGCGATTCGGAATCTTAGCAGAAACCAACTCGGTCGGAGCCCCGCACCGGGGAAATGGTCGATCCGGCAAATCATAGCCCATCTGGTGGATGTGGAGATTGTGGCTGCATATCGTCTGCGAAGGATCCTTGCCAACCCCGGTGCTTCGATTGAGCCTTTTGATCAGGATGTCTGGGCCAAGAGGTTGGGGTACGAAAAACACTCGGTACAGAACGACCTGAATCATCTTGAGATTCTGAAAGCCACTAACCTTGAGTTGTATCGCCGTCTTTCGCCAGGGGAATGGAAATACCATGGGATGCACGTGGAGCGGGGACGAGAAACAGTGGAACACATCTGCAAGATGCTGGCCGGCCACGATCTAAATCATCTGGCTCAGGTCCAGGCGATACGCAAGCAGCTTCTGGGGAAGTAAGAATTTCACTGCGAAGGCGCAGCGCAGCGGAGTCGCAACCAAAAGAAAGACCGATCACGTTCACGATCACGCTCACGTCCACGTCAACGGGCCCGGCGGTTTGCGCCGCATAGCGGCGTCTGATTTTAGCCCGGCCTTTCAAGGCCGGGAGCCCAAGACAAAGAAAAATCTCGTCGCGTAGCGACGATTGATTCAACTCAATCGTCGCTACGCGACGAAAAACACATTAATGATTCGTTCACCCGGCCTTGAAAGGCCGGGCTAAATTCATGGGTCGCTAACGCGACCAACGCCCGACTTTGGCGGGCTAGAGATTTGGCAACATGCTCGTGAAGTCTCGGCTACAATTCTTTGGCGCTTCGCGGCTGATTTTGCACCTGACAGGCTGCTGCCTGCAACGGACTACTGACAACTGACAAACCAAAATTGAACCAATCTGCAATCCGCAATCCGCACTCCGCAATCGAAAGCTCCCACCAAGGTCGCCCAATTCTCGCCATGCTGGCGGCAGCGCTGCTGTGGAGCACCAGCGGCCTGCTGGTCAAAGTGATCGCGATCGACGCCATCCCCCTGGCAGGGTGGCGCTCCGCCATCGCCGGCGTGACGCTTTGGCTGATTGCTCGCGCGCTTCACGTTCGCATCGGTATTCCTGCGGATGCCACATCCTGGCTGGCGGTCATTTGCTACGGGGCGATACTCTTTCTGTTTATAGCCGCTACCAAGATCACGGCGGCGGCCAATGTGATTTTTCTTCAATACACGGCTCCGATTTACGTCCTCGTTTTCGAGCCGGTTTTCCTTGGTACTCGATTTCGACTGCGGGACCTCCTCTTTGTGTCCCTTGCTCTGCTGGGGATGTCATTGTTTTTTGTAGGGCGGATGGAATCCGGAGACTGGCGCGGCAACGCAATGGCCTTGGCCAGCGGAATGGCGTTTGCGGCGTTCGCTCTGCTGGTCCGCCGGCGGCACGACGACGACGCTGCTCGGTGGCAGGCTGTGGTGTGGGGAAACCTGGTGCTTTTTGGACTGACACTTCTCTTTTTGCTGCTGGATCCGGCGCCAACGATGTTTCCGGCGAGTCTTCAGGAATCTCTGGGAGTTTTATTTTTGGGAGTGATTCAGATCGGGCTGGCGTATGCGTTCTTTTCATATGCAATTTCTCATCTTTCTGCGTTGGAAGCGACATTAATAGCGATGCTCGAGCCGGTTCTGAATCCAGTTTGGGTCTATCTGGGAATGGGGGAAGAGCCTTCACGCTGGGCGATTCTGGGAGGCGCGCTCATTATTGGAGCTGTCTCCTGGCGCACCGTAATGGAACTGAGGCGCCAAAATTTGTGATTTCCAGCCACCTTTGGGATAGATTCATCAAAACCGCGCCCGTCAGGGCGCGCGGGGAGAATATTTGTTCGTGTGAGAAGCTGTGAAAAAATACTGAGCCGCGCGCGTGAGCAAGCAGACCCGCGATCGATCAAATCACAGACAGCGCGAGCTTTGCGGGTGAGAGGGTCCGCTTGCTTACGCGCGCGGCTCAGT
>DASYPF010000465.1:0-7275 GCA_036006905.1 Acidobacteriota bacterium | reverse complement strand
TTGCTGTTTGCTGTAAATGGTTCCCCCCGCCATGTTGTGCGTGTTCTCCAGAGTCAGCAGACCTGTGCGGGCGTAATAATAAACGTCTGGCTGAATCGCCGCCTCGATCGTGGGCCAATCCAAAATCCCATTGCGCCCCCTGACGGGCCGCGCCAGGGCGCCCGAAAACGCGGCCATCATCGCCATCTCATAATTAAAGATGTGCCCCCGTTCTTCGATAATGACCTCTTCGCCAGAACAAGTATGCAATTTCACTGCGATCTGGTTGCCCATGGTACCGGTGGGAACAAACAGTGCAGCTTCCTTGCCGAAGATCTCCGCGGCGCGTCCCTGAAGCTTATTGACCGTCGGATCCTCGCCGTAGACATCGTCGCCCACTTCCGCTTGCTCCATGGCGCGACGCATGGCGGGTGTCGGCTGGGTAACCGTATCACTGCGAAGATCGATTGTGTGGGGCACTAGAAATTTTCGAGTGTCGAATTTCGAATTCCGAATGTCGCACTTAGAATTTTCTCACAGGCGGCCTCGACAATCACCCTTTTGTCGTTGGAGACCCGAGGTCAGAGGTTGTCTGAGCCGATGTTAAGAAAGTTAAAGTGAACAGACTTGAATAAACTGCATTCGACATTCGGAATTCGACATTCGAAATTAAACATTCTTAAGCCGGTGTCCGAGTTTTTCTTTCTTCGTCCGAAGGTATCGCTCCGAATACTCCGAAGGCGTAATTTCCAGCGGTATCTGTTCGACGATGCTCAGGCCATAGCCTTCCAATCCGATGACTTTCTTAGGATGATTCGTCAACAGACGGATCTTGTGCAGCCCCAGACTGTTCAGAATCTGGGCGCCCAAGCCATAGTCTCTCAGGTCCGGTTGAAATCCCAACTCCAGGTTGGCTTCCACAGTATCCTTGCCTTGGTCTTGTAGCCCATAGGCTTTGATCTCGTTGATGAGCCCAATTCCTCTGCCCTCTTCCTGTCGCAAATATACCAGTACGCCCCGCCCGGCGCGATTGATCAATTCCATCGCCTTGCGAAGCTGATCGCCGCTATCGCTGCGCAAAGTTTGGAATACGTCAGACATGGTCGATTGTGATTGCATGCGCACCAGCACCGGGTCGGCCTCGCTGCCTGAAATATCGCCTCGAACCAGCGCAAGGTGCGTCTTTCGATCCAGCTCATTAAGAAATGCTTTCACCTGAAACTCCCCGAATGGTGTGGGAAGATTGGCGGCCGCAACTTCGTGAACAAATTTTTCTGTCTGGATCCGAAAGCGGATCAAGTCGGCAACGGAGATGATCTTCAGTTTATGCCTTCGGGCGAACCTCTTGAGTTCGGGAAGCCGCGCCATCGTCCCATCCTCATTCATTACTTCGCAGATCACTCCCGCCGGCTGCAAGCCTGCCAAGCGAGCCAGGTCTACGGCCGCCTCAGTTTGACCCGCCCGCTTCAAGACCCCGCCGGGCTCGGCTCGAATAGGGAATACATGGCCGGGTCTGACTAGATCCGACGGCCGGGCGTGAGGATCAATGGCAGTCAGGATCGTCTCCGCCCGGTCAGCCGCGGAAATCCCGGTCGATACGTTTCTTCGCCCTTCGATAGAGATGGTGAAGGCAGTTCCAAAGCGAGAACTGTTCTCCGATACCATCAGGGGAATATCCAACTGAGCCAGCCGCTCCGGAGTCATGGGCAGGCAAATTAGGCCTCGGCCGTACCTGGCCATAAAGTTGATGGCTTCGGGCGTCACCTTTTCTGCCGCCATCGTCAGATCGCCTTCATTCTCGCGGTCTTCGTCATCGACGACGATCACCATGTGGCCCTGGCGGATGTCCCCAATTGCCTCTGGTATGGTTGCAAGCATAGTTGTTTGCCTCTTCCTCAGTACCCCATTATAAAATTGAGGCGCGATCAATGTCGAATGGTCCGTACTCTGCTTCTCTTATTGTGGATCTTACTGGTGCTTTTTTTGACCGGACCTCCTCTGCTCCTGTTCTCTGCGTTGACGGGCAATTCCCATTCCATGTACGTGATGGCTCGCTTTACATTGCGACTGGCGTGCGTACTCGCTGGGGTCCGCGTGCGCGTGCGCCGGCACAGCGCTAACGAGTACGGCTCCCCAAACGAGCGCGCTGCAGATCTGTCTCTCGACACGACTCGAAATTATATTTTTATGGCGAATCACGTCAGCAATGTCGACCCTCCGGTCTGCTTCCTGCTAATTTCCCAGGACCTGAAGGTTATTTTCAAAAAGGAGCTTCTGGGGTTGCCGATTCTGGCAACCGCGCTGAAAATGGCGCGCTGCATCCCGGTAGACCGAAGGAACCGCGAAGCCGCCCGGCTCGCCATAGAACAGGCGGCGAAACAGTTGCAACAGGGGGATTCCTTTCTGATTTTTCCGGAGGGAACTCGAAGCCGCGACGGTTCTCTGGGACCATTTAAGAGCGGCGGGTTTGTCATGTCGATTCTCTCCGGTGTTCCAGTGATCCCAATGACTGTTCGAGGAACCCAGCGTATCCAGCCTAAGGGTTCGTGGAAACTGAATTCCGGCGAAGTAGAAGTTATTGTTCACGATCCGGTGCGGCCGCCTTCTTCTCTTGACGAAAAAGCGGGGTTCCTGGAGAGAGTCAGAACTCAGATCGAGTCGGCGTTGTAAAACCACCTTCCGCCGGTATGAGAAGGCCGCAGCAGACTAACGTGCGGAGCTCCGTCGTGAGTAGCTCACCGATATGTCAGAGCCCAGAGCGTAAGCGACGGGTCCCGCCCACGTGACAATCTGCGGGACCCGTCGCTTACGCTCCGGGCTCTGACTTGGTGGCCCTCGGAAATGTCCAAACTGCCGCGTGCGCCTATGGCGCACCGCTCGCCCTCGGGCGGGCGACAGAGGATCCGGCGACGGATATAAAATTCCTCCGGTTCTTTGTTGCCAACCCATGTAACGTTTGAAGGCTGAAAATTACTTTTTCACTAACTCCACCGCGCCTATTTTCTCCGACGCCTTCAGATACGCCAGCAGATCGGAGAGAGACAGAGGTTCAAATTCTCCTGTGAGCGCATCTCGAATCTGCAGCGCGCTGCGGTCGCCTTTAGTCATGAAGGCGCGAAGTTCTGCAGACATGTGCTGAGGGACTCTTCTCATTGCCTGCATCTGCTCGGCTGCCGGACCGCCGGACTGCGCTTGCCTTTGCGACTGACCGCCGCCTCCACCTCCTCCGCCGCCAAATCCGCCAAAGGCGCCGCCTCTCGCCTTGGGAAATATCTGCGCCGCTTCTTTCTCCTCCGGTGTTAGTTCGCCTAATGGAGGCGCGGAACCAAAACGAGACCGGTAAAATCGATCCAGGGCTGACAATTGGTTCTTTTCCCGCATATCGATGGTTGCAACCAGCGGTTCCAGTGCTTTTTGACTTGCGCTCGAGAAGAAAACGCCCGAGCTCCTCAATGCCCCTCGTTCCACGTCGTTGCAATGCTTGAGGGTGGCGACAGCGTCTTTGTACGCCTGTACTGCACTCTGCTCTGTCGCATCTTCGAGATAGCCAAGCGCCTTGGTCAGTCCTTCACCGGATCGCTCCTCGCCGCGGCCCAATACTTCCCCGGCGATCTTAAAAGCCATCCGGTCGTCCGCTGACGCGATAGCGATGGCAGCGGCCGACGCGATCACAACGGCGCGTTTCAACTGAGTTGAATCCGCCTTGTCGGGTGTGTCCATGCTGGAGTGATAAAACATATCCGGCCAGCAGTTCATGATGATCGCAGGGATCCCTTCGGCCAGATACACCGCGTGGTCACTGGCGCCATAGTGCTTGTCAATCTTGTAGTAGAAGGGGTCGCGCGTTCCATTGGGAGCGACGATAGGATAACTGTATCCATAGCCGTTGGCCCGATAGCGGACACGCTCGCGGTTTGTTTCTCCAACAAACTGCACGAAATTAGTCATTACGTCATTTAGGAAGCTGGGAAACGAGTCGGGCGTGCGGTGAAGAACGAAAAACGAGTTATTCAGTTTAAGTGATTCGCCGACCATGTCCTGGTTGATATCGGCGATAAAACGCTTCTTCAGATCGGGATATTTCTGCAGGAAAGCGCGCGTACCGCTGATTTCCGGCACCCAGACGAAATAAATGTCTCGTTTTGGCGCCGGAACTTTTCCTGCAGCGATCAACGTGGTCAGAGCGCGGGCCACCTCTAAAATCGCGGCGCTGCCGCTGCCGTCATCATTCGCTCCTTGCTTGGCATAACCTTCAAACAAGTGTGCGGAAACCACCAGTGCTTGGTTGCTGGATCCGTCTCCTGGAATATAGGCATGTACGATCTCCAGTTCACCAGGATAATCGCGCGTGCGAATCTTGGCATGGAGAGTGATCTTCTCGCGTTGTAGACGATTGACCAGCATGCGGCCCATCTGGGCGGACACTTTGAAACCAAAGCCAGTCTTTCTTTCGCCGCTGCCCCGCCCGATTCCCTCCCAAAGAATCTGTTCCGGATACATTTCAGGGCGAAACGAACTGTAGGAGATCACCCCGATGGCGCCTCGCTCCCAAACACCCAGGCGTTGCAAAACAGCAGGGTTGGAAGAGCCCAGAACAATCTTCCCCTTTATATCCTTGTTTTGATAATCCTCGGGACGGCTTCCGATGCCTACATCAACCAATTCTGCAGTGACGTCAGCGCTCTCGCTGTTAGTGCAAAGAATGGTCGGAATGTCTTTGTAATCGACCAATTTCTGCCGCTCGGGCGAAATCATCCACAACTCGGCCATCTCGCCATCCCAGGTGGGCGTCTGCTGGGGGATTTCGTCAATAGTCACGTTCTTCAATCTATACTCCTTGAGCCGGGCGGCAATAAAATCGCTCTCAAAGAAGTGCCCCTTGTACTCGGCCTCTTTGCGGTCTCTGGGGTAAGGGGCAATTTCTTTTAGGGTATTCCAGGCGGTCTCACCGGAAGCTTCATCGACAATGGCACGGACCATTTCCATCGGCAGAAGCGTGCGGTCCTCCTTCTCCTGGGCGCGGCCAAACAATACGCTCAAGCCAAATATGATTAAAAAGTACCCACCAATTCGTCTCATTTTTCTTCTCCTTAGTAAGCTTGGAAATCTTCTATCACGCGAGTAGGGCCGCGAGAGAGACTGTCTTAGAACTATGAACCACTGGGGACACGGGGAACACGGGGAAGTTAATGATTTCAGTAGGAAGCAACGCAGTGGCAACTTCAGCAAGCCGTTTATAGCCCCGTGACAAACATGTCACATCTTGCTTTTTGGACAAGAAATTTTAACCACCAAGGACACAAAGGCAGAATTCCAGTGTCTGACAAATCAGGCCTTGGTGGCCTTGGTGTCCTTGGTGGTTAAAATGTGCGTGCACAATTTTGGTTGCGGCTTGGCCGCGCCGTGTTCCCAGTGGTTACATCCGATTTAGTGGATCCACCGCAAAATATTTCCGCGGGTTGTCATGTACCTGATTTTTTGCAAGAAGTATTTATTCTTATATTCGAGCATGATTGGGTTTTCCGGGGAGTCCAAGAATATCCACGTAGCACCACGCTCGTCTTTAAGCTTCACGGCAGGCGCCGTAATGGTTTGCTTATCCACGACCAGCGGATATTCGATGGTCTCCAGCAGCACAAATTCGTCTTTTAAAGAATCCATCGTGATTCTGCTTCGCCTACTATTCTTCAGTTCATCGTAAATCTTCCGACTCAGCCATAGTGTCAGAAAGTCGGCGCTCTCAATATCCACACCATTGTCAAACAATCTTGCGAAGGTGATCCTCTTGCTGTCTCTCAGCACATGCGACGGAATTCGGATCGTTCCCTGCTGAGCCCGGCTCTCCCATTCAAAGTGGCGCTCGGGTGAATACTGCGCAATACGGATAATGAACTCTGATGTCTTGTCACCTGCTGTTGTATCCCATACGATTGTGGCGCCAGAATCCAATCTGGCCAGAGGAGTCTCAGCAAAAGGCGCGCTGCCTTGGAACACGAGGATCAGAAGCAACAGAACAATGGTGGGCAGCGGCATCTCCTCCCTGGGAGCGCACGCATCTTGCGTGCTGTTCTGTCGCCCGCTCGTAGCACGCTGGAAGCGTGCGCTCCCAGGCCTCGCCGGACGGCTTGCGTTTTCCTCGCACGAGACGCAGAGCGAGCGATCACGACGCCACGTTTCATTCATTGGCAACGCTCTCTCCTTCTTTCACAAAGTTCCAGAGAAACTCTTCGCCGGCCGTTCGCCCTTCGGCCGGCCGCAGCAGATTCATCACATATTTCGCGAGAATATCGTTCTCGATGTTGACCGGATCGCCTGGCCGCAGGTCGCACAGATTGGTATGCTCCCACGTGTATGGGATCAGCGCAATCCAAATGCGATTACCGCGAATGCCGGCCACAGTCAAGCTTACGCCATTGACGGAAATCGATCCCTTTTCGACACACAGGTCCACGAGCTGCTGGGGGAGATCAACCGAAAGAATCCATCCCGGCGGATCCTCTTCCAAAGCGGCAACGGTGGCGATTCCATCCACATGGCCCTGCACGAAGTGTCCTCCGAGCCTGCCCTTCGCCGGTAGCGGCCGTTCCAGGTTTACGCGGGAACCTTGCCGTAAGGCGGCGAAGCGACTCCGACTTACGGTCTCAGTCGAAAGCGTGAACTGAACGTGCCTTTGCTTCGTCTGTTCGCAGGTGAGGCACACGCCGTCGACTGCCAAGCTGTCGCCTTTGCGCAACTTCAAGCTTCGATTGCAGTCAACAGTGAGCTGCAAACCATTCTTGAGTTTCTTAACAGAGCTGATCTTTCCGACTGCTTCGATTATTCCGGTGAACATTCAGCTTATCAGAATAACAAATTGAAGCCGCGGATGATGAAGCTGTCAGCTCTCAGCGGTCAGCTATCAGCTATCAGCCTTCAGCTTTCAGTCATCGATCGATGGTCATTTAGTCATCCGTTAAAATGACATACCTGAGACGGTCGATTGACCTAACTGTAGCTGACGGCTGACCGCTGATAGCTGACAGCTGAGAGCTGAAAACTTCACTCGTCATTCGAACTTCGTCATTCGTACTTTCTCGACTGATTTCAAACTGAAAATCTCACCGGGCGTCAGCGGCCGATATTCTCCCGGCCGCAAACCGCCAAGTTTTACCGGACCTATTGAGATTCGCTTGATCTTAGAAACCAGATATCCATATCTGGCGAACATCTTGCGAATCTGTCGATTCAGGCCTTGAAACAGCGTGACGCGATACCAGGCATTATCTGCTTCCCGGTGAAGAACAATTTGGCACGGAG
>DASYPF010000464.1:0-4187 GCA_036006905.1 Acidobacteriota bacterium | reverse complement strand
GTTTAGGCAACGATTTCTAGACGAGTACGGACTCGCCCAGGTAGGATTAGGCTTCAAAGACCGAAGCCGCACCGTTTGTGCTACTTGACTAAGCTCTCTACTCATTACGGCTCACGCTCCGCTTCGCGGACCAGGGCGCGGCTTCGCCGCGCTAAGCCCGCCGGAGGTGGGCGCTCCCAGGGGCACAAACCTGCGGACTAACTTTCTGTCGCAGCCTTGCGATTTTCTATCTGTTGCTTTTCTACGCCGGTGGATAATCCGGACAGTGTTTGTTTACAGAGGTAATCGGTGACTTGCTTGAGATCTTGGGTTCTTTCAAAAATGGCCAGTTGTTGATCGGCACCCGTGCCGTTCTCTACGATCTCGAGAATCGTGTCACGTTCCTTCAGAGATCCCAACGCTTGCATCTGTTCCGAGACAAACTCGAGCAGCTCATGGATCAGGTCCCGAGTAGGCACTTCCTTTTGCTTGCCGAAATCGATCAGTTTGCCGTCCAGGCCGTAGCGGATGGCACGCCATTTGTTCTCGCTGATCAGCGCTCCGCGGTAAAGACGAAATCCGAGATTGGAATCGATCAGATTATCCAGCTTGGCGACAATCGCCTGCGCCAAGGCGGCCAGCGCGACGGTCTCGTGCGGCCGTGTGGGGATATCGCAGACGCGGAATTCCAAGGTTTCAAAGTAGGGGTGGGGGCGAAGATCCCACCAGATTTTCTTTCCATCGTCAACGCAATTGGTTTTTACCAGCAGATCCAAGTAGCTCTTGTATTCACCCCAGGAGTTAAAGTAATCAGGTATGCCGGTGCGTGGGAACTTTCCGAATACTTTAGATCGATAACTCTTCAGGCCGGTATTGATGCCGCACCAGAATGGAGAATTGACCGACAGTGCCAGCATGTGTGGCAAGAAGTAGCGGGCCGCATTCATGATGTGGATGGCACGCTCGCGATCCTCCACGCCGATGTGGATGTGCAGTCCAAAGACCAGCAGGCTGCGCGCC
The DNA here is from genome assembly GCA_036006905.1 of Acidobacteriota bacterium. Taxonomy (GTDB): domain Bacteria; phylum Acidobacteriota; class UBA6911; order JACQSX01; family JACQSX01; genus DASXTB01. The sequence continues at coordinate 3,188 of DASYPF010000464.1, read as the reverse complement.
AGCACCTGCACTTCCTGCACCAGATTGATATACCGCTCGTGCTCGGTGATGCTCTGTTCCAGCCAGTGCGAGAAGGGATGCGTGCTGGCGGCCATGATTTTCAGCCCTTTTTCCTCGGCCAGCCGCGCTACGCCGCGGCGCAGCCGGTAGACCTCCTGCCGCGCCTGCTCTATGTCTTGGCACACGCTAGTGCCGACTTCGACCATCGACTGATGCATCTCCGGCTTGATGGAATCGCCCAGTATTTCCCGGCCCCGCTCCAGCATTTCCTTGATGGAAGAGCGCAGCTCTCCGGTGGCAGGATCGACAATCTGGAACTCTTCTTCGATGCCGATGGTGTAGCGCTTCATGCAAGTGGCCTGTTAGCAGTAGCAGGTTATCAGCAGTGTGGGAAGGGTCGCAAGGGTCGAGGGAAGCTCAATTGCGGATTGCGGATTTCGAATTGCGGATTGTTTCAAGAGCGGAATGTGGAATTCGGAATGCGGAATGAAGGCTACAGTGACTTTGGCGGATTTAGCTTGTGATGATGGATCGCTTTACGAATGACAAGAGAATGCCTGATCGAGATGTCAATTCCGCATTCCGCATTCGTCATTCCGCATTCGAAACAATCCGCAATCCGCAATCCGAAATCCGCAATTGAGAGATTCAGTCTTCCAAAACAAACATCGGCACCTGCCCTCCACCGCTGGTCACATTGCACAGGGAGGTTTCCGAAAGGCGGGTCAGAGCGCCTTCAACTTCGCCTCCGAAAATGAACGGATCCATGTCGACAAGCACTTCCTGAAACTGCAAATCCTGATCCCAGCGGGGAAATTTCTCTTTGCAAACCCGAACTTTTTCCTGAGCGACATAACTGGCGCCGTTGTCGGAACTTGTTGCCAGCGCTGCCCGCAAGGCGTTTTCCCATTCCGCATCTGTACATTCCCACCCGACTACGATTCCTTTTCCCCCGTAATCATCGTTGGGCTTTATCACCATGCGGTCACGGTTCGCGAGCAGGAAAGATACCAGATCGACGCGTTCTCCGTGATAGTCCGCCCGCGTCTCCTCCAGCCTACGCGTCCAGGGAATGTGCCTGCCAATCGCCTTGCGTTGGTCCCCAGAAAAACGGTTCTGGATTTCCGGATCGGTGAGAAATGCGAAGAGCATTTTTTTGTGGGCCAGCTTGCTGCGGAATGAATTCACGACGCAAACCGCGCCATCTTTGTACGCGCGCGCCAGCGGATGCGTGGTGTCAAAGCGCGCCAGGAATTCATGCACCAGAAGGCGCCGGTAGACTAAATCAACTCTTTCTCCCTCCGCCCACAGGGTGCCATCACGGTATTCGAGCGAATAGGGGTCAGCCAGTACTGCACGATATCCACGCGCCTGAAAATCGCGCAGGAATAATTCCTGCTCTGCGCGTGTGGGGACGTCCTTCCAATCGACAATGGCGATTCTCGGACTGCCGCGGCCGCCCCATCTGCGAAAAGTGGATAACAGCGTATCGACCAGCCGTCGTCTCGGGCGCGGCTGCCAGCAGGGGTATCGCGCAGAGAAACGCCGCATGATTTCCAACTGTGAAAACAGGTCAGCCAGCCCTTCGGCATAAGCAATCCCGGCGGGACATTCGGCATTATATTCCACAAACTGAATGGAGCCCGGCTCGCTGAAGGAATCAAAGCGAGTTGTGACATGAATGTCGGGGAAGCCTGGATCGACTAGTGCTAGCTCCTGCTCGGCCCCGGTCAATCCCATGCGTCGAATCTGCGTAGAATCGGCCAGCAACAGATCACACACGTTGTCGACTGCGCCCGCCAGCAGCTTGATGATGCGATTGAGGTCGCGGTAGAGCGAACGGGTCACAAAATGAGGACGAAAGAAAGGACACAACAGCCTGTCCCCAAAGCAGAGCTGCTTTTCTCTCATGCGCGCCGCCAGATCGCCTCGCACCGCTGCAGCGCTAAGCGTCTTGTCTAGAAGAAGCTGGTGGTAATAATCGACGGCCTGTCGGAGAAATTGGCCGTGATCCTCGGCTGTCATGTTGTCCTCACTGAAGGTTCACCAGCGCAGAGATTTGGCGCAGCAAATCCAGGGAAAATGATCGGCAGTGGCGGGCTTGGTATCGGCGCCCACAGAGTATCGCCACCCACAGAGCCGCGACCGGAAGGGAGCGGCGCGCCAGATTGAGTGGTCGCGATCAGGCTCGCAAACCGGAACCTTCTGCATCGTTGTTGCAGCAACGCCGCGCTGGTGTAGTCGCAAAGTGTCACATCGGCGTGACGCAACAGAACTTTACTCTTGTGGCCAACCAATATGCTAACCTGTCTCTATTATATGTGTCGCTTCTTAGTGTATCGCGGCGATCCCATCGCTGCCGACGGTTTGCTAATCCGGTCCCGGTATTCCCTGAAAGACCAAAGCCAGCATTCCCGCTTCAAAATCACCGGCCCCTTGAACAAAGACGGTTATGGAGTGGGGTGGTTTGCCAACGGCGCCCCACCCGAGGTATTTGTTGGTACCGGTCCCGCCTGGGAGAGCACCGAATTGGAACGCGTCGCCTCACAGGTTTGTTCCGGCTGCTGGTTTGGCCATGTACGCTCCGCTTCACCTGGAATGCATGTGACCTGTGAGAACGCTCATCCCTTCCTGCGACGGGGAATTCTCTGGATGCATAACGGCTTGGTCGCGGATTTCTCACGGATGAAGGAATGCATGTTTGCACAGATGGATGCAGCAGACCGGCGCGTGATTCGCGGCAATACCGATTCAGAGGTTTGCTTTGCGTTGTTTTTTTCCCTCTTGGCGCGCTACGAGGGCGAGCCGGTGGCAGCGATGCAGGCACTGTTTGACTCCATCCGACAGTGGCACCACGAACTTGCCATTGAGCAGAGTTCGTACCTGAACTTTGCAGCCACAAACGGCGATTGGATGGTGGTGACCCGCTGTGTAACCGACACCAGTGTCGCGCCGGTGTCGCTATTTCTTGCGGAAGCGGTTCGCTACCAAGAGTCCGGAGGCAGAATTCAACTGTCAAAAGAGAATCATGGTAACAATTGCGCCATTGTCGCCTCCGAACCCCTCACTGAGGATTACTGCTGGCAGGAGATTCCCAGTCAGACGCTGCTCAGTATTGCGCCGTCATTGGAAATTGAGCGCTTTCGGTTGTGAGCGGCGAAAACGTCAGAGCCCGGAGCGTCAGCGAC
>DASYPF010000463.1:0-5821 GCA_036006905.1 Acidobacteriota bacterium | reverse complement strand
CGGATCCCTAGTGATAGTCTTCGACGCGGACTTCGTAGGCATGTCCCTGCTCCCACCGGAATGTGACGCGATACTGGTCGTTGATCCGAATGCTGTACCGGCCCGCCTGGTTACCTTTCAACGGCTCCAGTCGATTGCCCGCCGGAATCGTGAGATCCTCGATTCTCGCGGCCACGTCGAGCGCCTTGAGTTTCCGCTGCGCCACTCGCCAAATGTCGCGAGGGATTCGCCGAGCGGCACGAGTATTCCGTTCGCGGAACAGGTCAGCAGTCGTCTCATCGGCAAGGACTGAATCACACTCGCTATTACATGTTACACGGATAGTGTGTAATTCGTCAAATCACCAGTCGTCCACTAAGACCGCGCTGGAGCCAACAGCCTCTCGTTTCTCCATTTCGAGGGGCTCACAAGCGGGGAACCCGGATTATTCACAAATGTTCACCGCAGAGGCGCGGAGAACGCAGAGGTGACGCAGAGAATGGGGCTGAAGCTTGGAGTATGAAGACGAAAGCATTTAACAACAGAATGCACTCTCTTGATGAGTCTTCATACTCCAAACTTCAGCCCTGTCCTCCGCGTTATCTTTGCGCTCTTTGCGCCTCTGCGGTGAACATTTGTGAAAATCCAGCGGGAACGACCGGTATACAATGCTCCTCGTTCTTCGGGGCAAAGGTGGGCCACGCTCATCGGCCTCGTTTTGGAAAAGCCATGGCAACCGGCATAGTTGGCAACAGTAGTCGCCGCTTTGACAATCTCTTTTTTCCTGGTATGGCCGTACTCATTCTCGCCGCGGTCTTTTTCGGGTTCGCGCGCACCTATTATCTGGCCGGTGTGTTCCGCGCTCCGCTGCCCAACCTCCTCGTTCACATCCACGGCGCAGTTTTTTCCGCCTGGATCCTTTTGCTGATCGCGCAAACCTCGCTGGTTGCCGCCGGCCGGGTGGACCTGCATCGCCGCCTGGGGCTGCTAATGTTCGGTGTGGCGTGTCTGATGGTCATCCTCGGCTTGATGGCGGCCACCGATGGGCTGGTCAGGCACTTTGCGCCTGGCGAAAAGGGAGTGGGAGCCAAGGCCTTTTACGCGATCCCCACCGTGGACATGCTGGTCTTCGCGACGCTGATCTATTTTGGCTTCCGCGAACGCTTCAATCCTGCGGCGCACAAGCGGCTCATGCTGATCGGCACCATTATGATTTTGGACGCGGCCTTTATCCGCTGGCCCATTCCTGCAGCGTGGTGGGATCTGCAGGCAGCGCAGATGTGCTGCTACGTACTCCTATTATTGCTGGTAGGCTACGACCTGTGGTCCACGGGAAAGATTCATCGCGCCACGCTCTGGGCAAGTGTGTTTCTGATCGTGCTCCAGCAGGTGCGGATTCCCATGGGGCGAACTGCGATTTGGCAGAGTTTCGCCACGTGGGTGCAGAATCTCGCCCGTTCGTTGCGCTGAGCGTCAAAGTTAGCACAGAGAGCGGGGCTGAATCTTGAAGTATGAAGACTCGTCAAAACGCAGAGTGTTCTTACATGTTTCGGTCTTCATACTTCAAGCTGCAGCCTGTGCTCTGTGCCACCTTTGCACTACTAAGTCATGAAATCTTCGCGTTCTTGGAAGAATTTCGGATTGGCGATTGCGGATTGAAATTCCTCTGGTGGCGCTATTTGAGGTAAAACGCTTAATCCGAAATCCGCAATCCGAAATCCGCAATTTCGAAAAGGTTTGGTTGCGGCTATGCTGTTCTATGTACTCTGTGCCTCCGTGGTGAACATTGGTGAATAATCCAGGTTAGCGGTAGTGTACCTGGCGGAAGTATAATTCCGGAGTCCAATGACCCGAAGCAACTCGAGAAGGCTGCAATGATCATTCGCGCCTACGGACATTCCAGCACTGAAACCTTACTGGCGACTCCCTGGAAGGAGTTCCTGTCAATGCTGTAGCCGGGATTTACTAAACAAACGAGAAAACTGTATGCAAAAGATCACCCCATTCTTGTGGTTCGATAATCAAGCGGAAGAGGCAATGAATTTTTATGTCTCTATTTTCAAGAATTCAAAAGTCCTGGGTGTTACTCGATTTGGAGATGCAGGCCCAGGACCGAAAGGATCGGTCATGACGGCCGCATTCGAACTCGGCGGACAGAAATTCACAGCGTTGAATGGCGGTCCGCATTTTAAGTTCACGGAAGCTGTGTCGTTCGTAGTGAACTGCACGACGCAGGGAGAAGTGGACTATTTCTGGAAGAAGCTCTCTCAGGGCGGACAGGAAAGCCAGTGCGGGTGGCTCAAAGATAAATACGGCTTGTCGTGGCAAGTCGTTCCGACCGTTTTAGTCGAGCTGCTGCAAGACAAGGATCCCAAGAAGTCACAAAGAGTGATGCAGGCTATGCTTCAAATGAAGAAGATCGACATAAGCAAGTTGGAGCAGGCGTACGAGCGGCAATAGAAGTGCCTTCGTTCCTTCTCCCTTTGAGAGAGGGAGCACTAACAGGATGCAGAGAAACTCACCGCAAAGGCGCGAAGAGCGCGAAGGCTGTTTGTTGACCCGGAACTCTAACGTTGGCATACCCATCACGCAGTCATCCTTTAAGGAGGGCTGAATGATATCGAACATATGGTTTTGATCTGATCACCTTCGCGTTCTTCGCGCCTTCGCGGTGAGTTTTTCAGCAGAATGAAATGGGCTGGATCTCGGACGCATACAGCAACGGGCAGGCAAGGAAAGCGGCTATGAAGGGGAAAGTCGTCGTCATCACCGGTGGGACCTCGGGAATCGGGAAGGTGGCGGCCGAGAGATTAGCTGGCATGGGCGCGCGCATCGTCCTGGTCGCCCGCGATAAGGCGCGCGGCCAGGCGACGATCGAACGGCTGCGCCATCGAGCTCCCGGCATTGGGCACAGCGTTCACTATGCCGATCTCTCGCGCCTTGCCCACATGAAGAAAGTGGCGGCCGAAATCGCCGCGGCGGAACCGCGCGTCGACGTACTCATCAACAACGCCGGCGCGATGTTCAACACACGGCACGTCACCGAGGACGGCCTGGAACTTACCTTCGCCACCAATCACGTCGCGTATTTTGTCGTCACCCATGGCCTCCGCGAGCGCCTGCTCGCTTCGGCTCCGGCAAGGGTAGTCAACACTTCCTCGGACGCTCACAGAATAGCCACACTTGACTTCGACGACTTGCAATCGGAGAAGGGCTACCACCTCAGTCTTAAGGAATGGCTGAGCGTGGGAGGAGCGAGTGGGTTCAAAGTCTACGCTCGCTCCAAACTGGCGAACATCCTCTTTACGCGCGAACTCGCCCGCCGCTTCGCCGGCACCGGCGTCACCGCCAACTGCTTTCATCCCGGATTTGTGGCGACGCGGTTCGGGGACGAGAGCGGAGGATGGGCTGCCCACATGATCCGCTTTTGGAAGAATATAATCGCCATCTCGCCTGAGAAGGGAGCCGAGACTATGGTCTACCTCGCCTCCTCGCCCGAAGTGGCCAATGCCAGCGGCCTCTATTTCTACAAATGCCGCCCCGCAACACCCACAAAGGAAGCCCAAGACGACGCTGCGGCCCGGCGCCTGTGGTTGGAGACGGCAAGGCTGGCGGGTATATCAGGATTAACCTTCCTCTGTGCTGACATAGGCTGAGGGTTTAGTAGCCCACTTCCGCGACGGCAAACCCTCAAGATGGTACTCGCCTACTGTTTACCTCTAGGGATGCCTGAGTCCTTGAGCTGGGAAGCCCGATTGTCTTACAATATCGGCATCGTTCGAAATATTGTAGGAGGAGGAAGTCTCATGCCCAAATCGGTGGTTTCGACCAAGTATCAGGTGGTTATTCCCAAAGAGGTCCGGACAGAGATGGGATTGAAGAGTGGCCAAATTGTACAAGTGATTGCGAAGAATGGCGTAATCGCTCTGATACCAGAACAACCTCTGGCAGAGCTCCGGGGATTCCTGAAAGGGATGAAAACAAACAGAGTTCGTGAGAAGAGGGATCGGCCATGAAGCTCGTGGATTCTTCGGGATGGCTCGAGTTTTTCACCGCAGGTCCCTTGGCCCATAAGTACGCCGATTATTTGTCCGATCTCTCGGCGATCGTAACACCGACAGTCGTCCTTTACGAGGTGTACAAGAAGGTCAAACGAGAAAGGACCGAAGAAGAGGCGCTCATCGTGGCGGCTCAGATTCATAAAACCTATCTGGTGCCCCTGTCGGGAACGCTCGCTCTTTCCGCTGCTGAACTGAGCATCGAGCACCGGCTCGCTATGGCCGATGCAATTGTTTATGCCACGGCACTATTCCATCATGCCGAACTTGTAACGAGCGATGCCGATTTAAGAAACCTATCCGGAGTGACCTATCTTCGGAAACATTAGCTGTTACGCCACAAGCTGCTTGCGTAACCCCGTGTCTGGGACTGTATTGTTCATCCGTTTTGGGAAAAGGAATTTACAAGATTTTTTCCACGTTCTTATGGGGGAAGGCCGATGCGGCGCAGCAAGTCGGCAAAGCGCGGGTCGGAGCGCAGCGGGTCCCAAGTTGCTTGCACTTTAAGGTAGGCGAGAAAATTCGTGCGCTCCTCGTAAGCCTTTTCGAGCCATATGAAGGCCAGGTCCTTTTCGCCCAGCCCGACATAAACGAGAGCGAAGGAAACCGCAGGCACGTATCTCTGCTTTGAAGCCGCCCTGAGCTCGTCGACCACCCGAAACGCCTGGCTGCGCTCCCCTAATAGTGCATGCGCGTACCCCAGATAGGCAAGCGCCAGTGGGCTGCCTGAGGTTAATGCCGCGTACTTTTCAAACTCACGCAGAGCTTCTCGATACATCCCTTTTGCTGCATAGGCGTGCCCCAGCACAAAATAGGTAGGGGAGAAGTTCGGATCCATCTCCTGCGTGTTCCGGCATTGTTCAATCGCCTGGTCAAATTGCCTCGCAAAGGAAAGCTGCACGGCCGGGACATGGTCGGTGGCGGGGGTAGCTGGGTCGAGATCCAGGGCGCGTTTTGCCTCTGCCAGGGCTTCGTCGAAGCGTCCGCGAGCGCCAAGATAGAAAGCATAACGGGCATGGGCATTGGAAGAAGCTGGATTCAGGGCGAGGGCTTGCTCAAAATGCTTTGCGGCAGCCGGCCAATCCCAATCGTACGTGAAGCTGGCCCATCCCAGTGCCACGTGGGCCTCACCGAGGCGGTCGTCGATCGCCAGCGCCTTCAGGGCCGCCGCCTTCGATTTCGGCATCACCTCCCGAGGTGGAAGTACAGTCCAAAACGAGAGGTGGTTGTAACTTTCAGCTAAGCCAGCGTAAGCCAGCGCGTAGGCCGGGTCTTTATCGATGGCCTGCTGAAAGTATTCAATTGCTTTCTGCGACCCTTCCGGCGAGAGTTTGTTCCAGTGGTAACGGCCCTTCAGGTAAAGCTGATAGGCTTCAGCGTTCTCCGTGTAGCGTTTCGTCAATCGCTGCTTCTGTTCTCCACTTAACCGCAGCCGCAACTTCTCCGAGATTTCCTTGGAAAGATCCTCTTGAAGCGCAAAAACGTCGGCCGTTTTGCGGTTGTACTCCCCACCCCAGAGCTGCGAGCCCTTCGCAACATCCATCAGTTCCGCCCTGACGACCAGCGTATCGCCCCGCTGCAGCAGTCTCCCCGAGAGCACGGCGCGAACGTGCAGATCCTGCCCGACCTTTTGCGGGTCGGCCTCTTTTCCCTTGTAGCGGAACACCGTGCTGCGCGCCATCACGCGCAACTTCGGCAGTTGCGAGAGGTTGTTGATGAGGCTTTCGGTGAGGCCGTCACTCAAGTATTCCGTATTGGGATCGGCGCTGGCATTGGCGAATGGC
>DASYPF010000462.1:0-10129 GCA_036006905.1 Acidobacteriota bacterium | reverse complement strand
GCGCGGCCAAGCCGGCTTTGAGGGCGTCGCCGTCTGCGCCGCCGTGATTTGGCAAACCAAGAGCAAGCCGAGAAGGCAAATTGATGAGGCTTTCATTTCAACGTTCGCCCTGCGGCTTTGCCGCCGCACAGTGCGGTAAGGCTCCGCCTTACCGGACAGTTGATAAGTAGCTCCGGAGGCTACGCCTCCGCCGAGCCACCTCAACAGAACAAGAATAGATCGCTCGGAAAGGCAAAGCCTTTCCCCACTGTGCGGCGGCAAAGCCGCAGATACGCCACTTGCTGCCCGACTATGGCTGATCATGTAAACCTGCCAATGAACCCACCACCTGAGCGCAACTCAACCACGAGCGAGTCCATTCGTTTCGCCGCCGTCCTTTCCAGCTTAACCGCTGCCGGTTCATCCGGCAGATCGCGCACAAGCATGGCTTGATAGTCAATCTTACCGAGAAACGAAAGTGGAACGCGCAGGCTCTTCCCGGTTGGACCATTCATGATCGCCAGAAACCAGGTCCTGCCACTCCGGCGTGCGAAGGCTGCAACTTCACCGATCTCGCATGGTGGAAGCGCAATCGTTTCGTCCCACACGCTCGGGATGCTCTTTATTAACTTAGCGGCCGGGTTCTCCAGGATGTTTTTTGGGTGGGCGCCATAAACAAGTACAGGAGAAGTAAGAATTGCCGCTGAAGCAATCTGATGCGCCCAGGAAGTTTCTCTCCGTCGTTCGCCAAAGTGCATGACTGAATAATCGGCGTGGCCCGCAAGCATGCGCGTGAACGGAAGAGTGGTGTTGTGCACGGAGCGAGTTTGCATGTTGCGGTATTCCAAACCGCGAATTGCTTCACGCGTCATTTCGTTGGGCCAAGTGCGCGATTCGCCGGCGGGCTTGTTGGCGCCGTGAAACTCGAGCATCAATTTGTGTTCAGCAGCTTCCCGCAACAGTGTCTGATAGAGATCGATTATTTCTTTAGCCTCGTGATCAAAAAAGTCGATCTTTGCTCCGACTATTCCAGAATCATTGCAGAGTTGGAAAAACTTCCGACGGCTGTCCGTCGTTCTGAGTTCCCGACTATGTTTCCAGACCCAGATCTTTACGTTTTGCTGTCGCGAGTAATCGATAAGTTCCCGCAGCTGGGCATCGGTCCATCGCTGCCAGAACCCTTCCACAAGGTTGTATTCAAAGCCCAAGAGTCCGGCTAGCCGGGAAAACTCTTTCATATCTTGAAGTGTGTTTTCGCCGCCATCCAGGTATTTCCAGACCGCCCGACCCGGCTTGATCCATTCGGTGTTTAGTCCTGCAGGAAAGAGTTTTTTATCGGGAGGGGGCGAAACATTGCTGATGATTTCGCAGTTCACCAGCGTATTTAAATCAGAACCGGCCATCACCACTCGCCACGGCGTGACGATGGTTCCGGCGATCGCCGCCGGAACAGCAAGACGTCTTGCTTCCAGCGGTCCATACCTCAGATCGAATGGGTGGCTAACCGGCAAAGCATGGCCCAATACTGATTTGAAACCTCGTTGACCGTCCGCCTGAAACCCCATGCCGGCGTAATTCATCAACGCTGCCTCCGTGAGTGACCCATAGCCGCCGCCATCTGGCAGCTTGAAGGTCAATGGGGGCGCTGCCCATTCGCCAGACTTAACTTCAGAGATCTCTTTCTTCGTATGAGTGCCTTCATAATGCCCTTCGAAATCGTGGAACCAAACTGAACTACCCGCGGGTATCGTGAAAACGGTGGCTTCGTCAGGAACGCGAGACTTGTTACTCCCGGGAACGATGTGGCGGAAAGCAACTCCATCATTGAAAGCGCGGATCTCGAGTGTGTAGTTAGTATCACTTGCCGGATGCCTCAGAAAAACTCTTGCGCCATTGCAGTGGTCGATAGCTTCAGAATGCACACCTCTCGAAGCGTATCTTCGATTAATGCTATAACGATCTACCCGGCCGATTTCTGCGTTCTGGCTGAGATCAGCCTCGTCAATCTTCATTCCCATCCGCGACGTTTCAATTACCTGGTTTCCGCTAAGCGCTATACGAAATTGCAAAGGCGAGCTGCTGTTGAGAAGCTGGAATTCCAGACGTCGATCAGGACTGACAACCTTGATGGTTTTTGCGGAGACCAGCGTTGAGAGTGCAAATAAGGCTCGCGATGAGACTGACTGTTGGTTCTCTAAGGGAAAACCTCCTGCGAGGATAGGCGCCGCCAGCGCCGCCGATAGAAATGTGCGGCGAGAACAATTACCTTGCTCGTGGTCCTTTATAGTCATGACTCCAATGCCGGCTCAATCTTAAATAACCCACTTGCCCGCGGAGTGTGAAACTCTGACGACTGGTGCGCCCCACTGCACAGCCGATGACTGTTCGGCTGTCTGTTGCGCTATGGTTCGAGCTGCGCCAAGCGGCCAAACAATTAGTGCGAGCGCGAGTGTAATCATAAGTCGGCTCACGCGAGTGAGCATCAATCCAGCTAAAGCCTGGCAGCACTCACAGCTCATCTCTGTGCCTGCCTTGTCTCAGCCAGATTGGGGAAAAGCAGCAGAGAGCGATCGGTCGTTTTCAAACTGGGAAGCTTTGCGGCGAGTGCTTGATACTCCTGATCCTTGTATCTGGTCGCGGCGCGACGCAGCAGTGGAAAAAACATTTCCGGTGGCCACTTCCCGAGTTGCTGGTAAGGCCACTTTTGTTCACCAAAAGCAAATGGCAAAAGGTAGTCAAGCGCCCGCCGGATGCTTCGGCCATCGGCCGTCTGGTAGTTCCACAGATCCACGCCAACGTTTTCCCCAAGTCGTGCCAGCAGCATTAAGCCATCAAGATTACCGACGCTATAACTCCAGGCCTTTGTGCGTGCAAGCTCCAACGGTTGACGGCCATCAGGCTCGATTTGAACAGCGATGCGCTTTTGACGCGCAGCCCGTAACGTGTCGCGGGCCGACTGCGTCTGGCCAAGGAACAATGCAAACGAAGTAATTTGGACGTCATAGTAAGTGCCATGATTGTTCCGAGCCGCACTTTCGTCGCGCCCATTCTTGCTGTTTAGCATCCAGGCGAGAAACTTCGTGAACCACTGCTGTAAGCCCTCTTGATCCCTTCGCGTCAACGCTTTCGAATCGGCGAGTAAACCTATAGCGTCAACAACGCTCGTCAAACCGCGTGTTTCGATCAATCCAATGCCGCGTCCGGTATTTACACCTGGGATAAACTGAGCAAACTCCAAATGTGGATTCATCCGCGTTGCGGGCTCGAGAAAGAAAGCGCGCAACAACTGCACCGCTTTAGCCGCGTACAACTCGTTTCGCTTATAGTAGTAGGCCAGCGCCAGTGTTTCCACAGCATTGATCATTTGGTCCATGCTGCGATGGTCGGTAATTTTGTTGATCTCTGGATTGCGTTCTCCGTCGCGACGGATATAGGGAAGACCATTGGGTTTTGTCGGGTCGGGCCAAAAATATGGCGCCTGGCTCATGTAATCATGCTTGTCGCCGCTGGGCGGAACGGCATTCTTGGTAACAATTGAGAACGGACCAGCACTTAGTGCCTGCTGCGCATCTTGGTCCAGTTGAGCTACTGCTTGAACAAGTGTCTTATTCCCGGAATGAATGCGTTGCTTAGTTAATTCCAATTGTTTCGCATCCAGAAGAAAGATGCGGGGTGATTGCCGATCAGCCTGCGCCGCCGGCGACGACACTGAGTATCCGGGCAAGACGAGCAGTGTCACGACTAATGCGATCGCGAATCGACGGTTGAAGGACTTAAATAAGGTTTTTTTCATCACATGCTGCCTTCGATTTCTCTCGTCCTGGCGATCCAATCAGTGCGCCTCCTCAACAATATGGCGGTGATAGAGGAAGCCATCACCGCCACCTTGCCTAAGAGCGTTTCGAATTGTCCGCTTGACCCGGCTTAAAAGACGACCCTCAATCCAAACTGTATTTGCCTCGGCGTAGTCCCTTGCGCGAGCCCCGTAACCCGTCCCACATTAGGAGCTATCGCCGTTGCATTGGAGTTAATAGTCAGGTTCGCGTTTGCCGGGGTGTCCCAGTTTATGATGTTGAAAACGTTGAATGCCTCCATGCGTAATTGCACCTTGAATCTTTCGTTTATCGGGATGCTCTTAAACATCGAAAGATCCATGTTGTATACTGCCGGCCCCCGGTAAGCGTTTCGCGCAAGATTTCCGAAAGCACCGGACGGAATTCCGAAAGCGCACGGGTTGAACCAACTGGCGATTGTGCGCACCTGATCGGCCGCGCGGCCGCCCTGTGAAATCGTCTTCTGACAATTGGGATCCGGATTTGCAGATACGGGTCCAGCGATGAACGGATCGGCAAGCAGATTGGGACGCAGGTAGTTATTTGGAGCACTCGATCCACTACCACGGAGGTTTGCCAGGTCTCCGGTCACAATCAGATTGAAGGGTGCCCCCGTACGCGCCTGGGCAATGAAGTTCGTTTGCCAGTTCCCCAGAATCCACGACCCTGGTCCATCTCTGAGCCATTTCTTTCCTTTCCCAAAGGGAAGCTCATAGACCGTTGCCCACGAAAGAAAGTGCGTAATGTCGTACGACGAAACACCCCACGCCGTGCTCTGATCCCAGAAGTTCTGAATCGTCGAACTTCCGCCGGGGCCGTTTTCGACGTTGAAATAGCCACTTCCGGTATCGTTGGACCTTCCCCAGGTGTATGAAACGAGAGTACTCAAGCCACTGGTGAACCGGCGCTGGAGTTTTGCCTCCAGAGCTTTGTAGTTGGCCTTGCCAATCGCCAGAGTGTAATTAACGCCGGCGCCCACCCACGGCACCGCTCGAGCCGCATCAACCGTTGCGGCGGGAGTTCCATTCGGAAATGCCCGGCGAGCTGCATTGGCCAGACCGGAATACGGCAGGCGACGGCTCTCGCTACCAACATAGGCCACTGAGATCATAGTGGACTTCGTCAGTTCACGCTGAAACTCAACGTGCCACTGATGGGAATAGGGATCCTTGTATTTTGGATCATCGTTAAAGCCACCCACAGTCCAGGGACTCGCCGTCGGCAAAGGAGTCGCAAATCCCAACGCCTGAAGTTGAATAATGTTTAGGAACGTTCCACTGGCGAAGTTGGCGTTGGTGTTGGCCGTTCCTGAGAAGGCTGTTGCATCAGGCCAAACCGCAGCTTCGAGATCGTTCTGCGCGTACTGGCTACGGGCGGGAAGCGGATCAAAATAGAGTCCATACCCGGCGCGTATTACATTCTTGGAGCCGAGCGACCAGGCCACGCCAATGCGCGGTCCGAGGTTGTCCTTCACCGGAGGCGGCGCGAAAAACTTTGCGCCCGCCAGAACGACATTGTTGAAGTGGGGATCCGATAGAAACGAATCAGGGATACAGGGAGCTGCCTTGGCCACACTGCAGAGCGGAGGCATCGTATCCGCTCCAATGATCCACCGTTGATTCAAGAGATCAAAAGAATTCCACAGCCGCCCGTCAATCGTCTTCGGCTGGGTCAGATAGTCATAACGAAGACCCAGTGTCAGCACTACGTTACGACTGACTCGCCATTCGTCCTGTCCAAAGGCGGCCCAGGAAGCATATTTAAATTGAACGGGTCCGCCGTGAAGGGTTGGCAGTTGAGCATCGAAGTTGTTTGGGAAACCCAATAAGGCTGAAGCAAGCGATAAGCCCGTTGTGTTCGAGGCCGCCGAAGGATTACGCGTTTGTTCGTCGCTGAAGGTATATCGCTGGAATGTGTTCAGCTGGATTCGTTTGGCCTTGATATACCAACCGCCAAACTTCAGATTGTGATTGCCCTTGAGCCAGGTCAGATTGGGACTGACACTCCAGTTTGGATTCTCACGAAGCGCTGCACCACGCACTCCAAAGTCATTGTTGCTGCCGGCGGTCCACTCATTGGTGTCAAGTCTGACAAGCAAGCCGCCATACTTATCAATATCACCAAAACCAAACTGCTTTAATGGATCAATTCCGGCTACGTGCTGGTTCTGCTGTCCTGAATCGACACCGGGACGACCAGCATAGCCCGCCCGCACGTCCAGAATAACTGATGGACCGAAAGTATGAGTCCAGGCCCCACCATAGTTGCGTCCCTTTCCACTGCCGCCGGTGGACCCTTCCGTTCCGATCGGATTATCAACCGTCACATTCTGCTGAGTGAAACGGAAGAAAACGTTATCGTTCTCGCCGAAGCGATGATCAACGCGTAGTTGAAATCCGTTGGCGTTATTGACCGTAGGCCTGCCCTGGGCAAAGTTCTGCGTGGCATTGCCAGCCACCGAAAGATTCGGTAGGGCCGAATACTTTTGGAAAAACTGTTGCATCGGCTTGAATATGAGCGCTGGCGGTAGTTTGTTACATGGAGTTCCAACCGACTGATCCTGCCGATTCTGCCCATTCACCGGCAGCGGATTGCCAGCCGCATCGCAGCGGAAAGGATCACGCACCAAATTACTGCCAACCTGCCTGGTTGAATAAGGATTGAAGATCTGATTCGTGCGAACTTTGAAATTGGAGAAGTCTCCATTGATTTCGGCTAGTGTCGGCACATAAGACAGGGCAAGCGTAGGTTGACTGTATCGCCAGCCGTCGTAGCCGAACGAAAAGAAAGTGCGATTCTTGATTATTGGTCCGGTAACAATGGCGCCAAACTGGTTCTGCCGAAACGGCAGCGGCTTTTTTGGAACACCCTCGCCGGGCGCGCATCTTGCGGTCGTACAGACATCGAAAGGATTTCGCGCATCGAAGGCATCATTACGCACATACTCGAAGGCCGATCCGTGGAAACTGTTGCCCCCGGACTTTGAGACCATGTTCATGACTCCGCCCATCGCGCCGCCAAACTCAGCTTTGGCGTCCTGGCCGACGACCTTGAACTCCTGAATCAGATCCACGTTCGGAATCACTATGTAGGTCGGCCCACGAACATTGGTGTTTATGATGCCGTCAAAGAAATAAAGCTTCGAACGGTTTTCCTGTCCATGGAAAGAAGGGTCGGCAAAACCCGAACCGGGAATTCCTACGTTGCCCTCAACGCCGCCAACGTTTCTGTTTTGAGAAGTAGAAACTGGCGTTGCGCCCGGCGTGAGGGTCAATAGTTGGGTGAAATTTCTGCCGTTCAAAGGCAGATCCTGGACCGCCTTCTCGGAAATCACGGTACCCAGATCAGATGATGATCTCTGGACCAGTTCGGTTCCTGCAATAATCTCGACTGCCTCGGAAACCTGTCCGACGGTGAGCGCAATGTTTTGCGTGACTGTCTCGCTCACGCCGACGTCCAATTGAGTTTGCGCTCCCTTGAATCCATGCACTTCCACGCTGAGCGTGTAACTTGCAGGTCGCACATTAACGAAAATGAAATACCCACTTTCACTCGTCTTGGTGTCGAAACTTATTTTTGTAGCCTGGTTGGTAAGCGTTACCAGAGCACCAGGCACCGCTGCCCCATTCGGATCGGTGATAGTTCCGCTGACCTCGCCGGTAGCTGTCTGGGCAAAAAGTACCGAAGCTGAGATTATTACAAGCAGAAATGCCGCTTGAGCTTTTCCTAGCGAAAACATCATTTTTCCTCCTGCTAAGAGTCCACTGAACCACGCGAGGCTTGGGAATTATTTTCGAGTTATTTGCGCGCTCTTTCCTGAAAAAGAGAAAGATCCGTCAAGGGGATCTCCACCAAGTTGAATGCAGATCCCTTGACCAAGTTATTTAGAAGTTAATTCTGATTGACGCTTGCATCACGCGCGGCGCGCGAGTCGCACGCGGCGTACCAAAACTAGTATTGGTTTGATTGCCGGCAGCATCAAATGTCATAGCGCCGTTGATGTCTGTGAAATTTGCGCGGTTGAAAACATTGTACGTCTCCCAGCGGAGTTGAACTTCCCGTTTCTCTCCCCAATGGAAATTCTTAAAGAACGCCACGTCGCTGTTGAAGATGCTGGGCAGACGAATCAGGTTTCGTTGGAGATTGCCGATGCTCCCGATTGTGCCAGGCTTGGCAAAACAGGAGGTGTCAATCAAATATGGGGTGCCATCAGGAGCAAACGTCCCAGGATTACGGTTCGGATCACAAATGACTACTGGCCGCGCATTCACTTCACCGCCAGTAAAGTCCGTGATGTTAGTCGCCGAGCTCGTACCAGCATAAGTCCAGTTCAACCCTGTTCCGGAACCAAACGTCTTCGGCTTACCGGTCGCGAATGAAGTGGTGCCCGAAATTTGCCAGCCATCAAACACCGCTCTGATGAACCCGTTGTTACCGAAGTGATTGCTTAGGCCGGGCACATCCCAAATGTAGTTAACTGTAAAAATGTGCGTTTGGTCGAAATCCGCCGGGCCATAGTTAAAGGCTCTGTAAGGACGCCCGAAAACCGCGTCGCCGTCATCGGCTGGACCGTCTTTTGTCACGGTCTCCAACGTTTTTGACCAGGTGTAGGCTACCCCGAACTGGAAACCCCGCGTGTAGCGCCGATTGGCTTGTACCTGTAACGCGTTATAGTTCGAAGTACCCGCATAAGAGATCAACTGAATATCTTGATAGCCTTGGAAGGGCCGTAAGAAATCATCGGCCAGGGCTCCGAGTTGAGTCGATCCATTTAGGGTAACGGCGGAAAATGGATTTCGATTCTCCGGATGCAGGTTAATGAATTTCGCCGTGTCGGGAACACCGTTGATGTTGCGCTGTTCACCCAAATGGCGGCTCTGGGATCCAACGTAACTGACTTCAATCACCGTTTTGAAACCGAGTTCTCGCTGAATGCCAATAGAGTAGTTGTAGATTGTCGGCGTATGAAAGTTTGGATCCACCGCCTTCAGAGCAGTTGTCCTCAGCAGGGCGGTACTGACGAGATTAGCAATCTGGTCAATGTTGCCGAAGTCTATCCTTGAATTGCTCTGAAAGGGTGTGTTGCTGACCAGGTTGCCACCAGTTGTTCCACCTCCGAGCCGGTACGTATGATAAACGCCTCCCATCATTCGCAGAACTGTCTTGCTGTCACCGAAAAGATCCCATGCAAAGCCAACTCTTGGTTCCCAATTCACTCCCGGTGCTTTCATAAAACCTCTGGGAGCGTCTTTCTGCAAGACGATGCCATTGAGTGGATCGCCTATGCCCGGAACGAACGTGCCGACGAGACTTGTGTTAGTTAAGAGTTGACCGGTGACTGGGTTCTGGGCACGGCGGTTGGCATTAGCACACGCAGTAGTAGCCGGCGTCCCGCCAACGCAGAAAGGTCTATATAGGACTTGTGCCCTGGTCCGATCGAAGTGGGTGGGATCAAAGTTTGAATACTCCAGATCGCGCTGCAGCCATTGATTGTGCCAGCCCATGCGCAGTCCGTAGTTCATTGTCAACTTCCTGTTAATTTTCCATTGATCCTGCCCGTACCATTGGAGCTGCAACATATCGACGTTAGCGCCACGACGAGCACTTTGTTCGTTGTACTGTGCGAAATTACCAATCAGCGCGTTTGCATAGGCGTAGCCCGTGTTTAAGCCTGAGGCTGTAAAGCCACTATCAGTGCCGCTGAAGTTGAACGACCCGGACCAGTCGCCCCCTCGAGCTTCACCGTTCCGAACATGTTCGAGATAGAGCCCAACCTTGTAATTGTGATCGCCTCGGGAAATCGACAGGTTATTTGCGAAGGAGGGCAGAATATAATCGTTTCCCACCTCACCCCAGCGAGAAAGCCAATTGATTTGAGCAGGGGCAACTCCAAGTACGCCGCTCCAGTTTGTCACTCTGGGAATCAAGCCTAGCTTGTTGTTTTCAGGGAATAGTTGCGGCGCCGTGTAATGCAATGAACTTTTGGTCAAGCGCTCAATTTCACCGTCTCCGGGTATGAAGCCTTCGGAGTCGTGCCGTAAACCAAAGTTTGCTTCATTGACAATTCTCGGATTGAAGATATGGACCCAGTTCAGCGAAAGGCCGTTATCCTTGTACAGGTAATGCGATTGGATTCCCCATCTGCTGGCATCACCGGACGGCCAACCTGACGTACCCGTGCCCAAATTGTCCGAGGTCCACCATTGCGCCTTTCCATAAAAACTGTCGTTTTCAGACGGTTTGACATCAAAACGAATAACCATACTTCGTTTCGGTACATCCACTGGGCTTTGGACCACGTAATTGTAAGCACCTCC
>DASYPF010000461.1:0-21494 GCA_036006905.1 Acidobacteriota bacterium | reverse complement strand
TCCCATCGAGCGGCTTAACTCCATCCTGGTCATCGCCCACTCCCAGAACGTCCTCACCGAAGTGCACAAGTGGATTGAGAAGCTCGATTCTCCCTCGGGCGGCATGAATTTACAGACGTTCGTGTACCAGGTGGAAAACTCTACGGCCGGAAATATCGCCGACATTCTGTCGCAATTGTACAGCGACGGGTCCGGGCTGCCGTCGGGGGCAACGGCGGAAGCCCAAGCGGGCCAGGCGCAGCCGCGGCAGCAGTCGATCCGGCCGCAGGAGAGTCAGGGCGCCCGGCGGGGCTTTCAATCCTCGCTTGCTCCCAGCCTGGAGGGCCGCCCCATCTCGCAGCGCGCCCAGGCCGGAGCGGGATCTTTGCTCGGCGGAAATGTGAAGATCATCGTCAACGAGTTCAACAACTCACTGATCGTTCAGTCAACGGAAGCCGACTATCAGTATATTGAGCGCACCATCAAGCAGTTGGATGTTTTGCCCCGCCAGGTGTTGATTGAAGCGAAAATATATTCGGTCGAGCTGCGCGACGAGCTCTCCTTCGGCATCGCTGCTTTCCTTGATGCCAGAACACAGAAGCTGGCCACGACGGCTTCCGTCGGCAGTAAGACTGCAGGCGCGCTAAACGCGGCCACTCGATTTATCATCGGCAGTTCCCGCGAGATTGAGGCGACGCTGAATGCGTTGCGGACCCGCACCAATGTGAGAATATTGGAGGCGCCCCGCCTGCTGGCTCTGGATGGTCAGCAGGCACACATCAATATCGGCGCCGATGTTCCGGTGACCACTTCATCTTTTGGAGATCCTGCCATCAGCGGCAATCCGGCTGCATTTCTCAATCAGATTCAGTTTCGACCTACCGGCACCACGCTGCTGATCAATCCCCGGATCAGCGCCTCCGGAATGGTTACTATGGATCTGTCGATTGAAGTCAGCTCGGCGGTCGGGTCAGGTTTGACGCCCACGATTAACCGTAATTTTGTGGAAACTTCGCTCGTGGTCCGCGATGGTCACAGCATTGCCATCGGCGGCATCATCAGCGACAGCGACACGCTGGATCGAAGCCGGGTGCCGCTGCTAGGCGATATTCCCATATTGGGTACTCTTTTTGGTTCTACGGAAAAGAAGCACCGCCGCAGCGAGCTGGTCATTCTTATTACCCCTCACGTGGTCGGCTCAGTACCGCAGGCCGACTCGGTCAGCAGCGATTTCCAGCGCGCTTTGAAGCGAGCCTATGATTTTGTGAGAGAGAAAGAGCAAGTCCAACAGGATCGCGTCGAAGAACGAACGCAGAAGGAAATCAAGGAAGAGCAAAAGCGCCAGGAGCAATTGCTGAAGAAGAAGCAGAAGTAATCACCGGTCAACGGTCATCGGTCGTCAAAGTTCACAGGTCACAAGTCTACAGGTCACAGGTCTACAGGTCACAGGTCACAGGTCTACAGGTCACAGGTCTACAGGTCACAGGTCGCAGGTCGCAGGTCGCAGGTCATCGGGTTAGCAGGTTAGCAGGTCGACAAGTATTCAGGTCGGGTCGTAGGCCTCGCTGACGCGCCGAGCTGCTCGCTTGCTGACCTGCTAACCTGCTGACCTGTGGACCTGCTAACCTGCTGACCTCTGACCTGTGGACCTCTGACCTGTGACCTGTAGACCTGTGACGTCTAGACCTGTGGACCTGTGACGTCTAGACCTGTGACCTGTGACGTCTAGATCGTGACCTGTGGCGTCTAGACTGTGGCGTGTAGAAGTAGTGATCATGGAAAATCGAGAATTCTCTCGAATCTTTTCCCAGATTGCCGACATCCTGGAAATCCAGAACGAGAATATTTTCCGAATCCGTTCCTACCGCAACACCGCGCAGGTCCTGGAGTCAGTTGCGTTTAATATCTACAAGACCGCGCTTGAGAATCCTGACTCCATCAAGGAACTTCCCGGAGTAGGGGCCGCCACCTTCTCCAAAATCCTGGAGATTTGTCAGACCGGGAGTTGCGCAGAACATCAAAGACTGCTTGAAATGGTCCCATTGTCCCTCCTGGAAATGGCTCGCCTTCCCAGTATCGGTCCAAAAAAAGTGGCGTTGTTTCAGCAGCACGGCATCGCCAGCCTGGATCAACTGGCCGAAGCGGCGCGCCAGCAGAAACTGCGGCATCTACGGGGCATCGGAGAAAAGACGGAGCTGAGAATCCTGAAAGCAATTGAGGAGAGAGAGCGCGACATAGGGAGATTTCGCCTCTCGAACGCGCTCGAGACGGCGGAGCTCCTTGCTGATTACTTGCGTAACGAGTGCCGATTCGATCAGTTGTCGCTGGCCGGCAGCCTGCGCCGTTGGAAGGAAACGGTAGCCGATATCGATATTCTGGTGGGAGGTGAGGATGCGGCTTCGATTATGGAGAGATTTGTCCATTTTTCCGGCTCCGATCGCGTTCTTCTACAGGGCGAGACTAAATCGTCAATCGTGCTGGCGTCGGGCATACAGGCGGACTTGAGGGTTCTGCCGCGGGGCAGCTTTGGAGCCGCGCTCCAGTATTTCACAGGCTCCAAGGAACACAACGTGGTGCTTCGAGAGCGCGCCAAAGGGCTCGGATTGAAGGTAAGCGAATATGGAGTGTTTCGAATCAGCGACAGCAGCCAGGTTGCGGGAGAAGACGAGCAGGCAGTCTACCAGGTACTGGACCTGCAATTCATTCCACCGGAGCTCCGAGAGAACTGTGGTGAAATTGAAGCCGCTGCTGCCGGCGCGCTGCCGTGTCTGATTGAAGAGTCCGACCTTCGCGGCGACCTCCATATGCACACCCGCGAGAGCGATGGTAAAGCTACCGTAGAGGAAATGGCGGCGGCCGCGCAGCGCCTCGGCTATCACTACATCGCGATCACTGACCACTCTCGATCAGTAGCCGTCGCCAATGGTTTGGACGAAGTACGGATGTTGCGGCAACTGGAAGAAATACGAAATCTGGAAGTAAAGAAATCGCTGCCCGTGCATGTCTTTGCCGGCGCCGAAGTGGATATTCTTGCC
This sequence comes from Acidobacteriota bacterium, assembly GCA_036006905.1. Classification (GTDB taxonomy): domain Bacteria; phylum Acidobacteriota; class UBA6911; order JACQSX01; family JACQSX01; genus DASXTB01. The sequence goes on along the minus strand of DASYPF010000461.1, from coordinate 18,480 downwards.
AACGGTTCGCTCGATTTTTCCGACGCCGTCCTGGCGCAACTGGATATCGTGGTTGCTTCGGTCCATTCTAGATTGAACATGAGTGTCGAAGAGATGACCCAGCGCATTTGCCGCGCGCTGGAGAATCCGCACGTTACCATTCTGGCTCACCCGACCGGTCGCCTCGTCCAACGCCGCCAGCCCTATGCGGTTGACCTGGACGCCGTCTTTGAAACAGCGCGCCGGCATTCTGTGGCCCTGGAACTGAATGCCTACCCGGCGCGGCTGGATTTGAGCGACGTACATTGCCGCAAGGCCCAGCGCATGGGAATCCCTATTGTCATCTCTTCGGATTCTCACCACACCAACATGCTCGGCTACATTCGTTACGGGATCCACACAGCCCGCCGAGGGTGGCTGCGAGCCGAGGATGTGTTGAACACACGGCCCCTTGAGGAATTCAAGGCTTATTTGCAAGCCAGGCGGCATTGAGGGCAGAAGGGAGAAGGGGGAAGAGTGGGAGAGGGGGAGAGTGGGAGAGTGGGAGATTAATGAAGTGCGAAGTACGAAGTTCGAGTGACGAATGACCAATGACTAAATGACGACTTTTGCCCCTCCCAAAAACCTTCATCTCTCATTCGTCATTCGAACTTCGTACTTCGCACTTCCTCACCCCATCTCCCTTCTGCCCTTCTCGTCAAACTCGTGCCAACAGCTCGGCGACCACTTCAAAATGAAACGTCTGCGGAAACAGGTCGAACAGCAGAAACTGGCGCGCCTCATAGCGGGCACTGAGCCACTGAACATCGCGCACCAGTGTTGTCGGATCGCAGGAAACGTAGATCAGATGCCTCGGCTGGTGGTTTAAGATCCATCGAATCGTTCTCTTCGACAAGCCGGCCCGCGGGGGATCGGCCAGCACACAGTCGAATTTTTCCCTGGACTTTTCCACATACTGTTCAACTCTGCCGGTCCAAAACGTGACATTATCCGTTCCGTTTAAGCGCGCATTGGCGAGCGCGTGCTCCACGGCATGCCGGCTCTCCTCCACTCCCACTACTCGAGCGAATCGAGGCGAGGCAGCGAGTGAAAAGAAGCCAATTCCCGAATAGAGATCCAGCAGGGTGCCGCCGCCGCCCGCCAGCCGGCAAACTGTTTCACTTAAGGTGGGGTTCAAGAACCGGTTCGTTTGAAAGAAACTCTCCGTTCCGACAAGAATGCGCAGATTGCCGACATGATACTCCATGCGATCTTTGGAGCGAGGATGCAGAATCTTCAGGTCGGGCAGGTCGCGGCGCACAGCCATCATCGCTGCGTCTTCCAGCGGCCAAGTTGTTTCCAAACCTACCTGTCCCAAATCGTCCAGCCAGATTTGAAAAGAGTCACATCCGGCCAGCCAGGGTGCTCCAGCAAGCCGGTGCAAGACCTGATTGAGTGCCTCGGGTAGAAGCCAACAGTAATTCACAGGCACCAGATCGTGAGACTGTTCTCGAAACAGAGCGGGCTCCCCTGATCCGGTCAAGTGGAACTGAAACCGAGTTCGATAATGAAACTCTGGGGAAGCGATGACGCAAATCTCGGGGAAAGGCTCAGCAAAATGGTTTCGGTGCAGAAATTCAAGGAATATGTTCCGTTTCCATTTCAGTTGAGTCTGGTATTGAAGGTGCTGCCACTGACATCCGCCGCATCCTTGCTTGAAGAAAAGGCACGGGGGATCCACGCGGTCCGGCGATGTCTCAATCAAATTCTCCACCCGAGCCAGGTCGTAACTTTTCTTCGATTCCACGATTTGGACATCGGCTAGGTCTCCGGGAGCCGACCGCTGAACAAACAGAGTTTTTCCATTATGGCGCGCCAATCCGTATCCCTGATAGACAAGCTTTTCAATACGCACGCGCATACTATCCAAGTTCCCGTGGACAAGAATACCAGTTCGAGTGAAAATCCGAGCCGGGATATAGAACGCGTAAAAAAAATCCAACCACCAAGGCACCAAGGGCAAAGGCATGGGAGGGCTTTTGGCTTCCAATGGTGAATTCTAACAAACGAGAGGAGTTGCCAAACTGGCCGGTGGATTACTGGAAGCCAAAAGTTTTTTTGTGCCTTGGTGCCTTGGTGGTTAATGACGGGGCGCCGCCCCGTGGTTTGACAAGTCAGCAACCAGCCGCTAGAGTTTCGAGAACTGAGGCTCACATGCCTATAGATACAACCGAACTGGAACGGCGCATTGAAGCTGCCCGCGCAGCCGCAACGGAATTCGCCAGGTCGGTGCGCAATGAATTTGGCCCGCGTGTAGAAAGAATTCGCCTGTTTGGGTCCTTCGCCAGAGGCGACGCGACTTTGGATTCAGACGTCGACATCACCGTGATACTCAAGCGCGCTCACTGGCGTGATCGGAATCGAATCTCTCATTTGGCTTTTCATATTGGAGCTCTAAAGCATGAAGTCGTCATTATGCCTCTGATTCTTTCTGTTACGCACTTCAAGCGTCTTTTAGATCGGGAACGGGCTGTGGCTCTGGCCATCCAGCGGGAAGGAGTGAAACTATGACTCCCGAGAACGCTCGTTCCAATGCCGGCGAAGAAGCAAAGCTGGGGCAGGACACATTGGCAGAAGCGCAGCATCTTTTAGGAGAAGGATTCTATAAAGGGGCTGTCTCGCGAGCCTATTACGCAGCCTATCATTATGCCCGGGCCTTGCTGTTTTTGAAGGGGTTGGACCCGAAGACCCACCAGGGAGTGATCCAACTTCTCGGTTTGCATTTTGTGAAGACTGGCATCTTGACTCCCATTAAGGCCGACATTTTGCCGCGCCTGGAAACTTTGCGCGGGTTGAGCGATTACCACGCCGAGGCAGACTTTAAGAAAGCCGATGCAGAACAGGCTATTCGCGATACGCAGGAATTCTTGGATGAATGCTCAAAGATCCTGACCAGGCACGGGGTGCATGCGCGGGCTTCGAATTCAGTGGGGCGTTCCAGGCGAAAACGTCCACGAGCACGTGCACGTCAACGACCACGGCCACGTCGACGCTGACAAAAAAAGCGAGGTGACCCTAGGGGTGAAATGCTCCACTATCAAAGGTTACTGTCTATGCCCGACGTATCCGTAGGCGTTAGGCGTGGACGTTGACGTGCACGTGCTCGTGATCGTGATCGGTCTTTTATTTTTGGTTGCGGCGCTGCCGCGCCGCGTCTCTGCGATGAATGCTTCTGAATAATCCGGGTTAATCCACGGCTCGGAGCACGTCGTCAGTAACGAGTTCCTAATCGGTTATGGTAGAAAACAATAACTCGAAAACGCGTCGGGATATTACACAGTTCCTCTTTTGGGTCTTTTCTGCATTCATTGCATCCCTCTTGTCCGGTATCACCCTGGGAGGAATGCTCTCGCCGATTTTCCGCAGGCAAAAGGCGCTCTCGCAGCAGGCCGAGCTGGGGGGACTCGATCAGTTTCCCGACAATGTGCCTGTTTCCAAGGATGTAGAAATTCTGCAGCAGGACGGCTGGAGCCAGGTAAAGCAACAGAAGCGGTTCTACGTAGTAAAGAGCGGATCGAGTGCAGTGGTGTTTTCGCCGGTTTGCACTCATCTGGGCTGCCAGGTCGAATGGGACAGCAAGGATCAAAAGTTTCACTGTCCCTGCCACGGTGGGCTCTACAGCGCTGCCGGCCAGGTCGTGGCGGGGCCTCCGCCGCGGCCGCTGGAGCGAATCCCCGCCGAAGTCCGCGAAAATAAAATTTATATTCGCCCGGTATGAGTATGCTACGCCCGATCAAGGATTGGTTCGTCTCACGCACCGGCGTTGACCAATTCTGGAATCACTGGATGCGCGAGGAGATTCCCGCGCGCGTCAACTGGTTTTATACTCTGGGAAGTCTAGCCTTATTTCTTTTCTCCATTCAACTGCTAACCGGGATTGTACTTTCCTTTTATTACGCGCCCACTCCCCAGGCCGCCTACGCCAGCATTCAGTATCTCCAGCGGCAGGTGCTGTTTGGAAGCTGGACTCGGGCAATTCACCACTGGGGCGCCAGCTTCATGGTGGTGATCGTTTTTCTTCACATGACGCGCGTTTTTGTATACGGCTCTTTCAAGAAACCCCGCGAGGTCACGTGGATGACAGGCATCGTCCTGCTGTTACTGATGCTGGGGTTCGGCTTCACTGGCTACCTGCTACCCTGGGATCAGAAGGCCTATTGGGGGACCGTGGTGGGAACCAACATCGCGGGGCTGGCTCCGGGATTGGGGAAGTACGTCAAACTGTTCCTGCTGGGGGGCGAGCAAGTGGGAGCGCTGACGCTGTCGCGTTTTTACGCCATCCATGTGATTCTGCTTCCCGGATTGATCCTCACTTTCATCGCGATTCACCTGACTTTGATGCGCCGGCATGGAATCACAGCGCCACCCCGGTATCAGTCGAATCCGGAGCGCAAAGAGTTTTATCCCTACCACGCGGCGCGCGACGCGACCATGATGGTTCTAATCCTGATCGCATTGCTGGCGCTGGCGTGGTGGCGACCGGCGCCCCTGGAAGCGCCCGCCGACCTGAACGCGTCGGGAGCCGAGCCAAAGCCTGAGTGGTACTTCCTGGCTTTGTATCAATCCTTGAAATACTTCCCTGGATCTCTGGAAATTGTGGGGGCAGTGGTCATCCCGACGCTGGTGGTTTTGTTGTTGTTGGTACTTCCTTTTCTCGATCGACGCGAAGAGCGGCGCCTCAGCGCGCGCAAGCCCTTTGCTGTGGCGGGATCATTCTTTGTGTTGGCCCTGGCAATGCTCACGTTTTTGGGAGGCCGCGGCGGGGGCATGTCTGCTCCGCAGGCAGGGCTCTTGGAAATGTCGGGTGCCTATTTCTTCCAGGAAAAATGCGCCTCGTGCCATGCGCTGTCCAAACTCGAAAACGCCCCGGATGACACCTGGATTGTGCAACACGCCAAAGACAAAAATGTGACGCTGGCCGCCTCTCAGAAACTATCGCTGCGCGTAGGCTACTCGGCGGCTGCCTATCTGCGCAGCCGCCCCCCATTGGCTCTCAATCCCAGTGAGCTTAAGGGTGCGGGATTATTCATCGTCAATGCATGCGTCGGTTGCCACCAACTGCAGGGAGTAGGCGCCATCACCGGTCCAAACTTGAGCCATATTGGGTCCAAACGCGACAAAGCGTGGCTGATCGAACACACGAAAGATCCGGAATCAAAGGTTCCCGGCTCAAAGATGCCCGCCTTTGCATATCTGTCGGATCAGGATTTGACGGCGCTCAGTGATTTCCTACTCCGCTTCAAGTAAACGTTGTTAGATTCTCTGCGTAGTGTCCTTTGTGTCCTTTGTGGTGAGGTTTTTTTAACCACCAAGGACACCAAGGACACCAAGGACCTGCTGACCTGCTGACTTGTTGACTGCCGACCTGGCCGCGAGCGGACCTGTTGACCCGCGGAGGCGTTGACTGATAACTTGCCACCTGAATGATTAAGCCTCTAAAAGTCAACCAGCACGTCTGTGACGAGAAAAACGCCGCAGGAAAACGGTGTGATGGCTCTTTGAAGGAATACTATCCCTTCTCCACATATTTCAACGAAGAGGATCGGACTCGGCAGAAAGAAATTGAGCGAGAAATCGGCCGGCGCGATAAAACGATCTCTCTACTGCGTTGTCAGGAATGTGGGCAGCTTTATTATCCTCGCCACTTCAAATGGAAGTAGCACTGCAATGAAGTGTCTCTGGAAGACAGTTGTCGCCTTTTGTCTCGCAGGAAATCTTGGCCTAGCCGCAGGTGATAAGTTTCGAATGACGAAGTGCGAATGGCGAAGTTTGTCCATAGTCAGTGGTCCGTTGTTCGTGGTCAGTGGTCCGTTGTCCGTGGTCACTTGACCGTTATGCGTGATTGCTCTCCGTGGGTCCGTAATGCCTGGCCTCTGCCCTTGACTCGTTATGTGTTTTGGTGCTCCGCTCCGCCGACAGCTAACAATGGGCCACGGACAAGGGCGCGTGGGCAACGGACCACTGACCATGGACAACGGACAACGGTCAACTGGCCACGGACAACGGACAAATGATAACGGACAACGGACCACTGAGCACGGACAACTCCGTCATTCGCACTTCGTCATTCGTCATTGAAATCGTCTTCTTTCTTCTGTGCCTGTCACCCGCCTCTCACGCCTCCGACAAGCCCGCCTTTGATCCCGGAGGTGTCGAAAAAATCATTCAAAAGTTTGCGCGGATCCAGAAACCTGTCAACGGCAAAGCTTGGACATTCAGAGAAGACCGCATCCGGGAAAAACTGTCCTCTGATGGGCGGGAGGTTAAAACAACCCACGCTGTCTATGAATGGCGCAGCCGAGGGGATCTGCGGGAGAGCCGTCTGATGCAACTCGATGGGATTCCGGTCGCCGGGTCTTTCGTTTCCGAGGGGGCCAGCACGGAGCTGTCGGACTGGAACTTTGAAAAAGTGACGCAGCGTTTTAACTTCAAAATCATGAAGTTTGAAAAGATGGATAGCCGTGACATTGCACGTGTTCACTTTTCTCCCAAAGAGAAGCAGCCCAGGCCGAAGGATCGATTGGAGAAGGTGATCAGCAATTTGGAAGGCGACCTCTGGCTGGTGTTCCAGGAACAGCAACTGGTTAAAGCCTGGGCGCAGATTCGTGAGCCAGTGAAATTCGGGAGAGGCATTCTCGGAAGAGTAAGAAAGCTTGAAATCAGTTACCGCCAGCGGCCGCTGGATGGCGATTGGGTCGCCGACTCCTTTCAGCTCGAAATCGACATGCGCAACAAATTCTCGACCACCCGAGTGCGGGAACGGCGAAATTACTCAGACTTCCGGGAGTGGTCACCTTAACCAGCTATCAGCTGTCAGTTATCAGCTATCAGTTGTCAGTTATCAGCTATCAGCCGTCAGCTATCAGCATTGGCCTGTCAGTCCGCACCGCGTCAAAAGGTACGTGGAATCCCAATGCAAACCGACCGGCTGAAAGCTAAGGGCTGATGCTGATAGCTGAGGCCACCATGGGGCTTGTCCCCATGGAGCCATGATTGGAAACTAACTGTATCGCAACTTACGTCTCCCGCCACCACGGGGCTTGCCCCCGTGGAGCGATGACTTCCGACTATCGAGTGAACGATTTTAAAGGCGGCAGTGGGCACCGGCGCGACCGATTAGTTTTTCAATCATCGCTCCACGGGGGCAAGCCCCGTGGTGACGCAGGAGCAACGGCCGCTCTTAGTTTCCAATCACGGCTCCACGGGGACAAGCCCCGTGGTGGCGGTATGAGGTCGCTCGCTAGCGATAGCCGTTATTCAGGAGCTGATCGCTGATCGCTGATCGCTTAACCAGCCGGCGGCACCTTGACCACCATCAAAGTGACATCGTCGGGCAGCGGTACGCCCTGAGAGAAACGATGGAGGTTGTCCATCAAGATTTGAGTTATTTCAGTAGCGGACTGCTGGCGATGCAACTGGATCAGCTCGATCAGGCGTTCCTCACCGAATTCCTCGCCCGCCGAGTTTATTGCTTCCGTCACACCGTCGGTAAACAGCACCAATACATCCTCCGGCTCCAGCGCGACTTTTTCTGACTGATACGTGGCTTCGAATAAGCCGAGCAGCAGTCCGCCCACTTCCAGCCTCCTTACTCCTTTCTTTTGGATCAGGATCGGCGGATTGTGTCCTGCGCTGCTGTACTCGAAGCTTCCGTCCTTGGAGAGAATTCCATAGAACAGTGTGACGAACCGGTTTTCCATTTTGCGGCGCAGTAAAGCTCGATTCACCTTTTCCAGTGTGGTGCAGATGGGCTCGTCGAGCATGGCCGTAGCGTAGAAGACTCCCTGCAGCATGGATGTCAGCAAGGCGGCGGGCGTGCCTTTCCCGGAAACATCCGCGATCACCACACCCACACTGTTTTCCGACAGGTCCAAGTAATCGAAATAATCGCCGCCGATTTCCCGGCAGGGGATATTCACGCTGCAAAGCTGCACCCAGGGCTGGGCATATTCGCGCGTCGGCAGGAGCTGCTGCTGGATCTCGCGTGCGATCGAGAGCTCCTCGACCATCTTTTTCCTTTCCAGCGACTCCTTATACATGCGCGCTTTCTCAATGGCCAGCGAGGCTTCCAGGGCGAGCGATTCCAGAGAATTCAGCACCTCGCCGTTAAAAGGACTGGTTGCCGACCAGCTATCGAGATAAAGAACCCCGATCACCTCGGGCCGGAAGTCGGTGGTCAAGTGCGGATTCTCTGCCACCGGATTGAGCCGAAGAGGAATACTGCAAATCGACTTCAGCCCCAGTTGTCGTGTTGTCTCGTGTCCATCAGCTTCAAGTTCAATGTCCTGAATGATGATCGTTCGCTGAGTGTGCACCGTTTCTTCAGGAACTCGGCGGCTGATGGCAAAGGACCCCAGTTCCAGGCTCTGCCGTTGCCGGCCTCGGCCTACAGCGAGTTTCAGCGTCTCGTCTGGCTGCTTGAGCAAGATGAATCCGCGGTCTGCGCTCGAAAGAGCGACAGCCGAATCCACAACCAAATTGAGTAGTTCTTCCAGCACGAAAGTAGAATTCAGCGCCTGAAATGCTTCCAACAGCAGAGCCAGGTCTTTGAAACCCTTTCCGGCGCCGGCCTCGGACATGCCGGCCGGGTATTTCAGCAGGGAATCGAAAACATCTCTGCCACCCACGACGATTTCGATTCCGTTGGGACCTCCCAAAGCGAGCCGGTCTCCCGGCTGAAGCACGGCCGAATCGATTTTGGTGCCATTCAGGTAAGTACCATGCTTGCTCTTTAAGTCCTGAATGACACACTGGTCCCCTTGTTGTGTGATCCGAGCGTGCTCGCGTGACACAAACATGAACGGAAGGCAGAGATTGTTGGTGTGGCTTCGGCCAATAGTATAAAGAACATTATCCACCGGCACTACATGCTCCTGTCCGGCAGCATCTCTGTATTTGAGACGAACGTCCATGATCGCCATCAGTTTAACGGAAAATGGTGTTCAGGGGTAGAATCCATCGAATGCGGAATGCTCCAATTGCGGATTGCGGATTTCGGATTGCGGATTCTCCCGACTGCGAATTGCGGATTTTGGATGGCGGATTGCCGATTGCAGAATGAATGGATTGCGGAATGCGGATTACGGAAGGCGTGTTACGAATGCAGAATAAATGGAGAATTGCTTTTAATTCTTTCTCATTCTTAATTCTTGATTCATTCCGCATTCGGCAATCCGAAATCCGCAATCCGCAGTCGGGAGAATCCGCAATCCGAAATCCGCAATCCGCAATTGGAGCATTCCGCATTCGCTGGGGCCTATGATCGTCGTCATCGATACTCTGTTTACCCAACACGACCCGGGCACCGGACACCCCGAGCGGCCGGAGCGTATCACCGCTCTTCTGGAATTGGTCGAGAGTTTGCCTTATCGCAAAGACTTGGAAATGATCCCTCCGCGCACCGGGACCTGGGAGGAAGCGGCGTGGGTCCATGACCCGCAATATTTGGATCTGTTGAAACGTACCAGCGGGTCGCGCGCCATGTTGGATCCGGACACCCGAACGTCACCCCAATCGGTCGCGACGGCGCTTGTTGCCGCCGGATCAGTGCTGTCGGTTGCTGAAAAGGCGCAGTCGAGCAAGCGACCCGGTTTTGCCATGATCCGTCCGCCCGGTCACCACGCGGAACGCAATCGGGCCATGGGTTTCTGCCTTTTGAATAATGTCGCCATTGCCGCGGAGTGGGCGGTGCGGCAGGCAGGGGCGCGCCGCGTTGCCATCGTTGATTTTGACGTGCATCACGGAAATGGCACCCAACACAGTTTTTACGATCGCAACGACATTCTCTACATCTCCAGCCATCAGTTTCCTTTCTATCCGGGAACGGGCGCTTTGAAGGAGACTGGCATAGGTCCGGGAAAAGATTTTACTGTGAACTTTCCACTGAGTGCGGGAACCGGCGACGGAGTCCTCACGAGAATCTACGAACAGATTGTCCCGCCGATCCTCGAACAGTTCCAGCCCGACTGGATCTTTGTATCAGCCGGTTATGACGCCCACCGCGATGATCCGCTGGCACAACTGGAAGTCAGCGTGGAGGGCTTTGCGCGCGTTGTGCGCTCCTTGCAAGAGTGCGCCCGCCGGCTTTGCGAGGGAAGGATCGTTTATTTGCTCGAGGGCGGCTACAACCTGCAAGCCCTTAGTAAAAGCGTCCAGGCCTCGCTGGAAGTGATTTTGGGCAAGCGGAATCCCGAACCAACATCATTTCCGGACGATTCCAAGTGGAATGAGTACGTCACTGCGTTGCGAAGAGTGCATGGGAGGTGGAAGTTTTGAGTCAATTGCGGATTGCGGATTTCGGATTGCGGATTGAATCAATTGCGGATTGCGGATTGCGGATTGCGGTGTCGTCCGTGTCAGTGGTCCGTCCGTTGTCAGGGACAGAGGGCAGGGATCACGCACTCGGGGAAAACAATCACGCTCAATGGACAACCGCGACGGGCCCGTCAGAATCCGCAATCCGAAATCCGCAATTGATTCAATCCGCAATCCGCAATTCGCAATCCGCAATTTTTCGCGCCTGCCGCACTCTTTCCAGAAACATCCGGTGGATTCTCCGGTCGTGGGAGAGCTCGGGATGAAACGTGGCGGCCCAGTGAAGTCCTTCGCGCACCCAGATGGGATCTGAACCGCTGTAAGCAAGCACTTTGACGCTCGGCCCGATGCGACTGATGATTGGGGCGCGAATGAAGTTAGCTTCGAAAGCCTCTTGAGCCAGTACTGGCGATCGGCAGATCTCAGTGTGGCTGTCCGCTTGGCGGCCGTAAGCGTTGCGCCGAACGCGGATGTCCATCAGTCCCAGGCTGCACTGGCTAGGATTTTCGACTTCCCTGGCCAGCAGGATCGCTCCGGCGCAGGTCCCAAAAATCGGTCGCTCCCTGCCGAAGTCCACTAGTGGCTGAGTGAAATCTTCAAACTCCAGGAATTTCAGAAGCGTCGTGCTCTCGCCCCCGGGGATGATGAGGCCTTCGCAAGAAAAAAGCTGATCCCGATTGCGCACCTCAACAGGTTCAGCGCCCGCCTGTCCGATTGCGCTCGTGTGCAGTTGAAAATCACCTTGAAAACTGAGGACACCGATTTTCAATTCGTACTCTCCTTCTTGAAGAATGTGCGCGATTGCGGATTTTTCCGATTGCGGATTGCGAATTTCGGATTGCGGATTGAATTACCAATGCGGAATTACGAATGCAGAATGAATGGGGAATCCACTTTCATTCTTCATTTCCCATTCTTAAGTCTTGATTCTTAATTCTCAATTCAATCCGCAATCCGAAATCCGCAATCCGCAATCCGAAATCCGCAATCCGCAATCGGATAGATCCGCAATCCGCAATCGAATCACCATCCCCGCGTCTGCAGCAGATCCTTTTGATCCAACTGCGCGATATCCAAGCCCCGCATCGCTTCGGTAAGGCCTTCGGAAATAGCTACCAGTCTTTCCGGGTCTTTGTAATGCGTGACGGCCTGCACGATAGCCCGCGCCCGTATTGGCGGATCCGAAGACTTGAAAATTCCGCTCCCCACAAAAACCGACTCGGCCCCCAAGATCATGCACAGGGCGGCATCGGCCGGAGTGGCTATGCCGCCGGCGGCAAAATTGGGCACCGGCAGTTTGCCGTGTTCGGCGACCCATTTCACCAACTCGTAGGGAGCGCCCAGTTTCTTGGCCTCCGACATCAGCTCGTCATCGCCGGCGATCGTAAGCGTCCGCATTTCGCGGTGTATCTTGCGCAAGTGGCGCACGGCTTCCACAATATTGCCCGAGCCGGCTTCTCCTTTGGTGCGAATCAGCGCTGCTCCTTCGCCGATACGCCGCAGCGCTTCGCCAAGATCCCGAGCGCCGCATACGAAGGGGACGATGAACTCCATCTTTTCGACATGATTTTCTTCATCGGCAGGCGTGAGCACCTCGCTTTCATCAATGTAATCCACCTTCATCGCTTCCAGCATGCGCGCCTCGGCGATATGTCCGATGCGGCACTTGGCCATCACCGGAATGGTCACGGCCTCCTGAATTTCGCGGATTTTGGAAACGGCCGCCATTCGGGCCACTCCACCTTCGGCTCGGATGTCGGCGGGAACACGTTCAAGCGCCATCACCGCCACCGCGCCGGCATCTTCGGCGATCTTGGCCTGTTCGGCGTTGGTGACATCCATGATGGCTCCGCCTTTGAGCATCTCGGCCAAGCCGGTTTTCAGTTTCAATGTTCCCACTTCCATATCTCCTCCTCTTACGAATTTCGACGTTCGAATTTCGAGTGTCGAATGCTGGTATCTAAATTTCGAGTGAAGAGTTTCGAATGACGAATGCTGGCGGCTTTCACTGATCCATAGATATTCGACATTCGAAATTCGAAATTCTAGATATGCGGCAATTCCGCCCCCGCCGACCGCGTCGTTTTGGATCGCGCGCGAGACTGCCGCGAAATGATTTTCCCCATTGCTTGAATCCCTTTTCTTATTTGTGTCTCGTTTACTGTCGAAACGCTCAATCTGAAAGAACCGGAGTCTTCGGCTGACTGAAAGAAGCGATCTCCCGAAGTGATCAGAATCCCTTCGGCCTTGGCCTCTGCCGTCACCTGGCGTGCCGAAACCCCGGAGGGAAGCGCCACCCAGATGGAATAGCCGCCGTCGGGTAGCATCCACTGAGTTCCTGCGGGAAAGTGTTTTCGCATCGCCGCCACTGCCAACTGCAGCCGTTTGCCCAAGATTTTTTGAACTCGCTTCAAATGCCGGTCGTAATGGCCTTGCAAAATGAACTCGGTCAGCGCCCCCTGCAGCAGCAGGCTGGTGTGGTAATCGGTGCTGAACTTGGCGGCTCCCAGAGTTTCAATCAGCGCGGGCTGCGCCACGATCCATCCGATGCGCAGTCCGGGAAAGAGTCCTTTGGAGAAGGTTCCCAGGTAAATCACGCGGCCCGACCGATCGGATGCCTTGATCGGCTGGATGCTCCTGCCGCTGGTGCGGAGGTCTTCTTCATAGCCATCCTCTAGTATGGGCACGTTGAATTCTTCGGCGATGGAAAGCAACTCTTTGCGATGCCCTTCAGAAGTACAGATCCCTGTGGGGTTCTGGAAATTGGGAATCGTGTAGAGCAGCTTGGGAGGACGTTGCGCCGCCACCATTCGAAAAGCAACCAGATCCAGCCCATCCGCGGTCATGGGAACACCCACTACATGCGCACGATAAAAGCCGAGAAGCGGAAGGATATTATGATAGGTCGGCGACTCGACCACCACGACGTCCCCTGGGTCAATGAATGCCTTAAACAGCAGATCCATGCCCTGCTGGGCGCCGTTGACGACGATGACTTCGTCCTGGGTGACATCGACGCCCCAGCGGCGCATGCGTTCGGCGATCAAATGGCGCAGCTCCGGAAGTCCCAAAGCGGGCCCGTACTGAAGCAATTCGGCGCCTCGCTTGCGAATGACCTTGGTGAGAATTTGCTCAAAAGCGCTGACGGGAAAAAGGTTTTGATCCGGGATCAGCCGCGAAAAATCGGCCCATGCGTCCGACGCCACGTTGCGTGCGGGAAGGTGGCGCGTCAGATTCGCCATTCCCACGGAAAGAAAGCCGTCCAAGTTAAGTTCTTTACCTCGATCTGCTCTGGCCCCATTGCCGCCGCCAACGATTCGGGTGCCGCGTCCAACGTGCGATTCGATGTAGCCGGCTTCCTTCAATTCGTCATAGGCGAGCACTACCGTAGTTCGGTTGACTCTGATTTGTTCGGCTAGCTCGCGTGTCGGCGGGATCCGGTCTCCTCGCTTCAAGATACCCCGATGCACCTGCTCCTTGATGGTGTCTGCGATCTGGCGGTAAATCGGCTCCCGGGAGCCTGCAGGCAATTGGATGATCATGATGGCTGTATTGGCTGATCTCAGTGGTTAGTTTAATGGAGGTCTGGCGGCATGTCAATCCGCCAAATTGGTTGGGATTGGCTTGAGAGGCTGGGGCCGTGGATAGCTCACCGATATGTCAGAGCCCGGAGCGTAAGCGACGGGTCCCGTCCATGTGACAATCTGAGGGACCCGTCGCTTACGCTCCGGGCTCTGCCGTGGGTGGCGCCTGTGGCCGCCGGAAATGTCCAGACTCCAGTGCCACTTCAGCGGCCCTTGGGGACACAGAGCCGCGACCGGAAGGAAGCGGCGCGCCGATGTAACACTTTGCGACTACACCAGCGCAGCGTTGCTGCAACAACGATGCGGGACGTTCCGATTTTGCGAGCCTGATGGTGATGACTCAATCTGGCGCGCCGCTCCCTTCCGGTCGCGGCTCTGTGGGTGCCGCCAGCAAGCCGGCAGCCGCCGATCATGTGCCTATCTGGACATGGCTCGTGTCACCCGTTTTGGTTGTGGCCTTATAGCCACAGTGTGATGGTGGACATGGACGGTTTTTCTGGATCATGCAGGTGCCTCCAGCGTCTTTTTTCTGAAACTAATTTTGCCTGCCGCGTCGTACTGACGTAAATTAAGCACGAACGGAGGGAATCTCTATGAGCCGGCGCACAGCGATTGTTCTGGGAATCATCGTTCTGGTTTTCGTGGTTGTCATCCTGGCGGTTGTCCTGATGATCCATTCCTTCAGAAAGCCCCCTGAAGTCAAGGCGGATTCGGTTCTGGTGGTGAGGCTCCAGGGCGAAATCTCAGATGGCCCGACCACCAATCCTTTTGAGGATTTGCTTGGTGAGGGCAAGGACAACGTGTACGATTTCCGGCGCGCCATCGACTATGCAACTGATGACAAGCGGATCCGCGCTGTGGTGGTCAAACTTGCGCCCAATTCACTCGGCTGGGCGGGAGCCGAGGAGCTGCGGGGAGCGCTGCAGAAGTTCCGCAAGAGTGGAAAACCGATCCATGCATTCATTTCCACTGATTTTATTGAAGACAGAGATTACTACGTCATTCTGCCTGCCTCGCGCATCGTACTCAATCCGGAAGCAGGTCTTCTAATTAATGGAATGTACGCGGAAGTGACGTTTTTCCGCAAGGCCCTTGATAAGTTGTACATTCGGCCGCAGTACATCCAATATAAGGAATATAAGTCCGCCGCCGAGCAATTCACGCGCACCAAGATGTCGCCGGAATTTCGCGAATCGCTGGAGTACGTGGTTCGAGACATCGAAGACCGATTTATCCAGGCCGTCGCCGCCGATCGCAAAAAGACCCCCGATGAAGTACGTGCGTTTATGGACCGCGGTCTGGCCACGGCCGCCGAAGCCAAGCAGCAAAGTTATGTCGATGCCATCGGTCATTGGTCGGAGGAAGAGGACTTGGTCAAGCAGGAGGTGGCCGCATCCGCATCAACAGATGGAGTGAAGGGAAAATCCGGAACGCAAACGGCCGGCAGCGGATCGAAGGAAGACAAAGACAAAAAAGACCTGCACACTATTTCGGTGAAGAGTTATTTGAAGGCGGTCGACGAAGGCGAATCGGGCAAGTCGAAAATCGGTCTGGTCTTTGCTGCCGGACTGATTTCCAGCGGCGAGAGTGACCCATTCAACGACATCATGGGAGGGGACACGTATGCCGGCTATATTCGTGAGTTGAGAAAAGACAAATCGATCAAGGCAATCGTTCTTCGAGTCAACAGCCCCGGCGGCTCGGCGGTAGGTTCCGACGTGATCTGGCGTGAAGTTCGCGCGGCGCGCGCCGCCGGAAAGCCCGTAGTCATCAGCATGGCCGATGTGGCCGCTTCCGGCGGTTATTACATTTCCATGGGGGCCGACAAGATTGTAGTCGAGCCGTCAACGATCACCGGTTCCATCGGCGTAGTGTTTGGAAAAATGGACACGCGAAAGTTTTTCGACTGGCTGGGAATTACGTTCGATACCATCAAGACCCGCAAGAATTCCGATATTTTTTCCTTTATTGATCTTCTGACCCCGGAGCAGGAGCAGCGCGTGCGGGCCTGGATGAGCCAGGTCTATAACGATTTTGTCTCCAAGACCGCCGAAGGGCGCAACAAGTCGTTTGATGAAATTGAGCCGCTGGCCCACGGGCGCATCTGGTCGGGCGCGCAGGCAAAAGATCGCGCGCTGGTCGACGTCGTTGGGGGTCTGGATGAGGCAGTCAGACAGGCGAGACAACTCGCCAAGATTCCGGCTGAGGATAAGGTGCGCTTTGTGGTTTATCCCAAGAAGAAGACCGTGTTCGATCTGATTTTCGGAGGAGAATCGCCCTTCGCGCGGTCTGCAAAGACGCCGCTCTCCTTTTTAGATACTCCCTTTTTCAAGTCACTGCAGGAGCCGCATCTGTGGATGATCGCGCCCGACATTAGGATTCACTAACTATTGTCGCGCGCCAAGGAAGTTTTTGCGTTGTGTCCTTGGTGTCCTTGGTGGTGAAAAACTTTTAACGACAAAGGCCCCAAGGCAGCCCAAGGCCGCAACCAAAAAAGCCGATCACGGCCACGATCACGTGCACGAGCACGTCAACGACTAGGTTCACGCTCAGAAAACTTCGCAAATATGTACGTGCTCGTAGTCATAATCGGCTTTTGCTGTAGGTCTACGCTAAGAGATCCTCTCTAAAAGAACAGGATTCCACAATTACTCCAGCCACAAATCACTGATTTGGCCGATTCTCCCGCTTGGCGGTCCACTCTATTGTGTGACCTCCGGGGCCGACAAAAGTGCCCTTGATCTCGTCGCCTTTCACCTTGCCTTTATAGGATACGATTCCCGAGTCCCCGCCAGGTTGTCGCCTCTCAACGGTAAACTCGATCTCATCGCCGTTGACTTTGCCGTCTTTGATCTGTTCCTTCTGGCCGCGAGGTGAAAACATGTAGCCAGTGAGCTTGTTGACTTCCTGCTTGAATACCAAGGCTTGTTCCACTGCGCCGCGTGGAGTCTTGGTGCTGGATTTCCAGCGGCCTGTGACGTTGCCTGCCCAGACCGCGCTCAAGGTGGCCAGCACCACCAGCGTACGTGCCACCGAATAGATCGCGAAGTTACGATGCTTCCAAATCCCGAGGATTTTCATCTTTTGATTCATAGGTTCTTAGTGGTTATGGTTTTGCAAGCACTCAAGTAACAAACTCGACATTCGTCATTCGCCATTCGGAATTCGCCATTCGAAATTCGTCATTATCATTCTTCCTCCGCCTTTATTCTGCCGGCGCCCCTTCCAAGAGCGGCTCGACCGGAAGAGTCCGGGCGCCGTTTTCGGTGCACAGCGCGTAATTGACTTTCCCTCCGCCATACAGCGCCACGCCGGCGTATTCGCCTTTGGTGTTAAGGATGTAGAAATTAACGTTGAAATTTGGATTTCCCTTGTCGTTCAGCAGACGCTTTTCGACTGTGTTGGACTTGATGCGCCGCAGCGCCAGCATCCCTGCGTCCTTCGGATGCATTCCCTGGCGCATGCTTTCGACGATCAGAAACGAACAGAGGCCGTACAGGTTGGCTTCACCGCGGCCCGTCGAGCCGGCGGCGCCCACTTCGTTGTCGACGTACAGTCCGGCGCCCAGAATGGGCGAATCGCCCACGCGGCCGGGGATCTTCCATGCCAGGCCACTGGTGGTCGTCACTCCACACACTTCCCCTTTGGAATTTATCCCGTTGCAGTTGATCGTTCCGTACAGATGCTCCGGATCAATCAGCCCCTCGGCTACCATCTGAACGCCGGCGCGGTAGCCCGCTTCAGCGCGCTCCTTGGGATGGAGGTAATGGGATGGATCGGTGCGTCGCTTCCATTCCAGCCACAGCTTTCTCGATTTTTCCGTGTTCAAGTCGTCTTCGATCTGGAATCCCATGCTGCGGGCAAATCGCTGCGCGTCTTTGCCGACGATGAGGTGGTGATCGGTATATTCCATCACCGCCCTGGCTACAAGCGACGGCGTGCGGACTCCTTCGATGGCCGCCACCGCACCGGCTCGTTTCTTCGGGCCGTGCATGCAGGAAGAATCCAATTGCACGATTCCTTCCGCGTTAGGAAGGCCGCCGTAGCCGACGCTGGTGTCTTCCGGGTCGAGCTCGACGATGTTCACTCCCGCGATGACTGCATCCAAAACATCGGCGCCTTCGGTAATCATCTTGAAGGCCTTTTCAACACAGGTCATAGTCCCGCCATTCTTGTAACGATTGCCATTGGCAGAAGAGATCACCACTGGTTTTACACTGCTCGGCATTAGCACCTCCGGCCCCTTTGCAAAAGCAGTCAGCGGCGCAGCGGCGGCAATTCCCGCGCCCGCACTGGTTACAACGAAGTCACGACGATTGATTTTCTTTGGCATGGATTTTCTCCGCCTGAGTGTAGCTAGAATTATGCACGTCGCAATACCGCCGGGCAAGTGGCAGCTAAAAATCGACGTCCCCGATCACGAGCACGAGCACCCGCCGGGCGGGCTCTGGGAGTTTGGGCATTTTCGGCAGCCGTCCCGCTTGGCGGGACGGGCGCTGGAGTTTCTACATCTTCCCAGTCCTCGAAAGCGGACCAGCCCGGCCGCTTTTTGGCTGGGCGCAAG
>DASYPF010000460.1:0-8934 GCA_036006905.1 Acidobacteriota bacterium | reverse complement strand
GGGTATCTGGCCTACGTCGCCGGCACATCGAAGTGCTACCAGGACATCCACCCGGGGGACACGTACTGGTGCTTCGCCGACATCGGGTGGATCACCGGTCACTCCTACATCGTCTACGGCCCACTCGCGCTCGGGACGACGAGCGTGATTTACGAGGGAGTGCCCACCTACCCGGACCCCGGTCGTCCCTGGCGGATCGCCGAGCGGCTCGGCGTGAACATCTTCCACACCGCCCCCACGACGATCCGCATGCTGCGCAAGCTCGGCCCGGACGAACCGAAGAAGTACAATTACCACTTCAAGCACATGACGACGGTGGGCGAACCGATCGAGCCCGACGTCTGGCGCTGGTACCACGGTGTCGTCGGAAAAGGCGAAGCAGTCATCGTCGACACCTGGTGGCAGACCGAGAATGGCGGCTTTCTGGGCAGCACCCTGCCCGCCCTGCAGCCGATGAAGCCTGGCAGTTGCGGCCCCGGGGTCCTCGGGATCTACCCGGTGATCTACGACGAGAACTGCAACGTGGTCGAGGCGGGAAGCGGTCGGGCCGGCAACATATGCATCCGCAACCCCTGGCCCGGTATCTTCCAGACGATCTGGGGCCAACCCGAGCGATTCGTGGAGATCTACTATAAGAAGTACTGCCGGGATAAGAACAGCAAGAACTGGCGCGACTGGCCATACCTGGCTGGCGACGGCGCCGTGCAGGCGGCCGACGGCTACTTCCGGATCCTCGGCCGAATCGACGACGTGATCAACGTCGCCGGGCACCGGCTGGGGACCAAGGAGCTCGAGTCGGCGAGCATCACCGTCGAAGAGATCGCCGAGGCGGCCGCCGTCCCGGTGATGGACGAGCTTCGTGGCCGGGCCGTAGAGATGTACGTCTCGCTGAAGCCGGGGCTCACTGCAAGCAAGGACATAGAGGATAAGGTGGCCAAGGCGATCGAAATCCAGATTGGGAAGATCGCGCGACCGAAGAACGTCTGGATCGTCCCGGATAGGCCCAAGACCCGTTCGGGAAAGATCATGCGCAGGGTCATCGCTGGAATCTCCAATTTCGCCGATGTCGGAGACACGACGACGCTGTCGAACCCCGAAATTGTCAACGACATCCGCCACCACGTCCAGAGCGAGAAGCTGGCTCGCGGCGAGGCTCCGCGCGAGCTATCGCCGCAGGAATTGGAGGAGATCAGGGCGTTTGGTCGGGCCGAGTAGCGGGCTCAAACGATGCTGAGGAATGGACTGGTGGCAGTTCGGAGAGACAGCGACGTGCCTCTGGCGACAAAAGGGGGTTCTCTGTACCTGAAGAATGCACACCTGGATGCTTCTGACATGAAGAGATTTATAGGAGGGATCGAATATATCCAGGGGATTAAGCCGTGCGTCGAACGGTTGAACACGGCCACAAGCAGTCCGAATTTCGGAAAGTACGAATTAATGCCATACTCGGTCGCTTATGGCTGCACAGAAGCAAACTTTAGGATCGTGGAACCTTACCAGATTCAAACGGCTCCGTCTCGAGTTTCGGAGTTGCGCCGGCCGTCATATCGGCTCTTCGATGTCAACCTGGCAAAGAGCATCCCAGTCACAGAGAAAACACGGCTCCAGTTTCGACTGGAGGCCTTCAATATCCTGAACACTCCCATGTATGACGAGCGCGACTATCAGCGGAGCCCGACGAACTCTGAATTTGGGTCAATCAGCAAAGGCACGGTTTTCCAGTCCAACTTCCCGCGTCAAATCCAGGTGGCCGTCAAATTCCTCTTCTAGGAAGAGCGATGAAGAAATACAAATTCAAGGCAAAGATTGAAGCAGGGGATGGCGGAGGGGCTTATGTGTTTTTTCCATACGATACCGAAGCGGAATTCGGCACCAAAGGGAAAGTGCCTGTAAAGGCAACCTTCAATGGTGTGCCTTACACGGGTTCACTCATCAAGTATGGTAATCCACAGCACATGCTGGGTATGCTCAAAGCCATACGCGAGCAAACTCGCAAAGGTCCGGGCGATACTATTGAAGTCGTGGTTTGGAAAGATGAAGACGTAAGAACCGTCGAAGTGCCTGCTCAATTTGAAAAGCTGATGAAGAAAGAAAGGCTGCTTCAGTTTTTCGAAAAACTCAGTTACACGCATCGCAAGGAGTACTGCCGCTGGATTACCGAAGCCAAAAAGGAAGAAACACGATCGAAGAGATTAGAGAAAGCCATTGAGATGCTCAAGAAGGGAGTAAGCACTCCTGGGTAGTACAAACTCATTCGAATTGGCCTCGAGTACGATGTAACAGAAGAATTGGTACCGGTTAGCCTGGATTATTCACGAATGTTCACCACGGAGTCACAGAGAACACAAAGGTGGCACAGAGCACAGGGCTGAAGCTTGAAGTATGAAGACTGAAACATGTAAGAGCACTCGGCGTTTTGACGAGTCTTCATACTTCAAGCTTCAGCCCCAATCTCTGTGCTAACTTTGTGCTCTTTGTGCCTTTGTGTTGAACGTTTATGCATAATCCGGGGTAAGGAGTGGTCAAAAAAATGAAACCGAGAAAGCGCGGCGTGGCCGAAAGCCACAACCAAGACCGCGCCACGCGCGTCAGCAAGCGGACTCTCGATATGACGAGATTGCAAAAAAGAACGTCGGCGCAGAAGTGAGAGTTCGGAGAGTCCGCTTGCTGACGCGCGCGGCTCGGCCGCTGGTAAAATTTGCAAACGAGTAACACGAAGGAAGGATGGACGAAATGACATCAAGAATTTCGCGCTCTTCCCGCCTTTGCGGTGAATTCAGCCGGCGTGATTTTATGCGCGTTTCGGCGGCAGCCACGCTCGCCGCCCTTGCCGCCCCAGAACCGCGCCAGCTCTGGGGCCAGGCGCGGCAAAAAACGGAGCCCCGAGCGGATACCTTGATCCTTCTTTGGATGGCCGGTGGAATGGCGCAAACGGAAACTTTCGATCCGAAGCCCTACACGCCCTTTGAGCCGGGGATGGAGTCAAAGCGCGTCCTGAGCACCTTTCCCAGTATCGACACGGCAGTCGACAACATTAAGATCTCCCAGGGATTGGAGAAGCTGGCGCAAGTCATGGATCGAGCCACACTGATCCGCAGTCATCGCGTCGGGGACCTGGGATTCATTTTGCATTCCCGCCACCAGTACCACTGGCATACCGGATACGCGCCGCCGCAGACGGTGGCTGCACCGCATATGGGCGCAGTGATCGCTCGGACCCTGGGGCCGAAAAACGCCGATGTCCCTGCTTTCATCGATATCGGACAGAACATGGAGATTGGAGCGGAGAGCGATTCGTTGAAGGCCTTTCACACCGCCGGATTTTTGGGCTCAGAATACGGCCCTTTCATGATTGCAGATCCGAGCGATGCGGTGGCCAGCGTTCGCCCGCCCGAACATGTCGGCCCTCGCCGCTTTGCTCGCCGTTACCAGCAATTCCGCAGACTGCTCGAAAGCAATCCCATCTTGAAATCGGGCAGCGATTATCAACAAGATTCGTTGCTGCGTTCTCTGGAAAACGCCTATCGGTTGCTGACCTCTCCCGCGGCAAAAGCTTTCGACCTTTCGCTCGAGCCGAGGAAGATTTACGACGCTTACAACACGGGAAGATTTGGGCTGGGCTGCCTGCTGGCAAGGCGTCTGGCCGAAGTAGGGGCCCGATTTATTGAGGTGACCTCCGAGTATGTTCCCTTCCGCTACTGGGACACACACGAGAACGGCCATGAGAGAACCGTCGCGTTAAAGAGAATGATCGATGCGCCCGTCGCCCAGCTTATTTTGGATCTGGAGGAGCGGGGCCTGCTGGATCGCACACTGGTTGTGGTGGCAAGTGAATTTGGCCGGGACATGATGATCGAGGGCAAGCCGGATAAGACCGTGCAGGAGCAGATCAAGCAACCGGAGATCATGACTGAAACGAAACACTACGGCATGCACCGCCATTTCACTGAAGCCTGCAGTGTGGTGATTTTCGGCGGAAGTTTCAAGAAGGCATTCTTATACGGCAAAACCGACGATGAGCGACCGTGCAAGGTAGTGGAGAACCCCGTCACGATCGAGGATCTTCATGCCACACTGTTCCACGCGCTCGGTATCCCTCCCGACCTGGCTTACGAAGTAGAGAAACGCCCCTTCCACGTGACAAGAGACGGAAAAGGAAAACCCATTCTGCAGTTTTTTGCGTGAAGCGCTCCACGGATCGGCAAGCACCTGCTAGCGTTGCAGCCGATCCGCTTAGAAGCGGTGCCGTTGGCTAGTTTTGTTCCACGAAAACCTCGGGTTGACAATCCGATTATGGCGGCTGTATTATGTATATGTTAGCCAGTGATTTTTGGATTTAGATATGGACCGAGGATCATCCATGCATCGTACAACGATCATGTTGCCGAGGAATTTGAAAAGCAGAGCTCTCCGGCATGCACAGCGAAGCGGAATCTCATTAGGAGAGCTTATTCGAGAATCGCTTCGGAACGCCCTGGACCATACCGCCGAAGCGCCAGCAGAGGACAGCCTGTTAGGGGATGAGGCCACCTTTGCAGGATCAGCGCCTAAAGATCTTGCTAGAAAGCACGATCATTACCTTTACAACTACTGAAACCGTGGTCTTCATTGATACCGGCGCCTTTCTGGCACGTTATATCCGGCGGGATCAGTATCACAGGAAAGCGGTCAAGGCCTGGGAACGTTTGCGAGAGACCAACCAACGTTACTTCACAAGTAATGTTGTACTCGCCGAAGCTCTGACACTGCTGGCACGGTGGGCGGGTTACAAGTTTGCGGCCGAACGTGCACACAGAATCTTCGGATCGCGCAGCCTTGTTATCCTGCGACCTGTCGAGGAAGATGAATTGGACGCGCTAGGATTTTTCGAGCGATTCGCGGATCAGAAGGTCAGCTTCACCGACTGCGTTTCCTTTGCTCTAATGAGACGAAATCGGCTTAACCAGGTCTTCTCCTTTGACAGGCATTTCACACAAGCCGGATTCTTGTTGTGGCCGTAAATATGATTGCCAATCCTCTTGCGATGTCGAAGATCTGGCCGTGCTCCCAGACGTGGACGGGAGACTAGTACACTGTAATAGAAGAATTGGTACCGGTTAGTGGGACACGGATAACACGGAGAATACAGATGAACGAATGTCCGCCCGGGGCACGCTAGCAGTCGGCAGGAGGCAGGGGCCAATCTGTTACGCTTCAATGCTTATCCTAATTTGGACTCGAAACACAATTCGTCGTTCGTCACTGGCTCTCTTATATTCCGTCCGCTACTGCCGACAGCTTCCGAAAATGGGATTTACCTTGATGTAGACCAGTGTGTAATTGATGGGATTATCGCAGGCCTTTACCAGGTAGCTGAGAGTTCGATCTCTGAATTCTCGCTTGTCGAATGCCAAAAGGGCACGAGGGGTTATTCAAGAAAGGCGGCGAAAATGTCAGAGCCCGGAGCGTCAGCGACGGGTCCTGCCGGAGTAACAATGCCTGCCAGAGGAAGGTTTGGATCGCCGACCTAGTCTGGCGGGACCCGTCGCTGACGCTCCGGGCTCTGACACTGCGGGTGCCTTCTAGTGAGTGCATTGTTCTCGTCTTGGTTTTGGCCGGCATATTTCTCCACTTTGCCCGAGCGTAGCAGATGTGGCTTAATAAATTTTCTGTTTTTCCGAGAGGGGACGAGAACCACGCTCGCCGAATCCGGCGTCAACAGCAGTTTGCTAGCGGCCGAGTCCCGTTAGCTTGCCTGCTTCAAGCCAGGCGAGCGCCTGTCTTGCGAAAAGATAGGACTGGTCCATGGCCAGGGCCCGAAGGAAGTTCTCACGGGCCTGAGCGCTGTTACGCTGGAAGGCGGCGTAGATGCCGTCCAGATAATAAGCTTGCACACGCAACTCCACCGCATTGTCTTTCTTCCGCTGCTCGTTGACGTTGGAAAAGTTCCCAAGCCACTGTTCCGCTTTTCTGGTTTCACCCTGCTTATACAAAGCGATGGCACGAAACAACCCCTCACCCTCGATTTCGTCATCGGCCGCCTGCGCGGCTAACTTCCAAGCCTGCAACTCAGCTTCGGTATCGCGGGCAGTCGCGTGAAGCAGCGCCTCAAAAACCCGCAGGCGGGGGCTTTGCAAAGCAGCGAAATCATCAACGCCGAGACTGGAGGGCGGATGCGCGGCCATCCGAACCTGTTTCAGTGCTTCCGGGAGTGTCCCGGCTGAATTCAAGGCCAGCATCAATCTCACTCCCTGATACAGGTGAAGCAATGAGTACGACTGGTGACGCGGCTCAAAAGTGTGCGCCGCCAGCAACTCCAGAGCACGCTGATGATTTCCTGTTTGGGCCTCTAACGAAGCCAGTTTTTCCGTCAGCAGATCGTCTCCTGGTTTGCGCTGAAGCGCTCGTTGTAAGGCTTCCCGCGCTGCCTGCACATTTCCCCTCCGTGCGTTCATGCTGGCCACCAGCAGAGTCGTAGGCAAGTGATCGGGACGGGCCTCGGACGCTTGCATCAACCATCGAAGCCCCTCGTCGGTTTTTCCCTCTTCCAGTAGAGCCATTCCAAGATTCCGCAAAGAAGAGAAGTGCTTGGGATCGGCTTCAACGCCCGAGCGCCAGGCCGCCAGTGCTTCCGGGCGTCGATTCCGGCTGTACAAGACATCCCCCAGCAGTGAGCGGGCATTTGAATCCTTCGGCTCGATTTCAAGAATCCGATTTAAGACCTGAATAGTTTCGCGACGGAATGGAAAGATATCGATCCTCAGGTCTTGGCTGCGGACAGCTTCAATTGATTTTCGCGTCGTCGCCGTGTCCTTCTCGCGGTCGGCGACATAAGCGCGATAGTAGTGCAACAATGGATAGGGAACATCTCCTGCGGAATGAGCTTTCTGTATGCTCCGTTCCAGAACGCGTGCTGCCTCCTTCCAGGCTGACAGCCGCATGTATTCAGTGGCCAGCTCCAGATAGCCTTGGCCATGGCGGGCGCAGAATCGATCGAGTATCTCTTGGGAGGAAGCGGAGCGGTCACCGAGAAAAACGGCTTCAGCCCGCGCGAAGGCATTGGTGGGATCCAGTTGGATTAACGCACCCATCTCCTTTTGCGCATCCGCAGTGCGGCCCACTTTTCGAAGTAGATAAAGGTACGCTTGGCGCGCCGCGATATCGGTTGGGATCTTGCTGGCCGCCGCCGAGAGCCTCTTCTCTCCCTCGCCTAAGTCACCTTTGCGCAGTGCCAGCAAGGCAAGGCCATAATCACGCCTGTCAAACTTGCTGGAGGATGGCAGTAAGCGAAAATAGTGCAGCTCCGCCTCCTCGTTATTGCCCAATTCGTCGTAGCCGACCGCCAGATAATAATGCGCATCGCCATTAGTCGGATCTCGTTCAAGAACCTGCAGAAAATGCCGGACGGCTTCCTGGTGTTGAGCGCGATCCAACGCAAGCAGGCCGAGCCGCAGATGGGCGGGAGCAAATCCACTGTCCATGGCCAACGCAGCCTTGTACATCTCCTCGGCATCGTTGAGTTGCCCGAACTTTTCGTGACTTAATCCTTTCTGGAATCGCTCCTCGACCGAGAGGGTCTCCAGCGGGGCGAAACTGCGTGGAATGGAATCGGCGGCAAACACTGCATTGGGATGCGAACCATCCGGATGTAATGAGTCAGTGGCCAGGATTTTTCCATCATGCGCGCGAATGCGCAGGACCAGTACGCGTTCGGTGTCGTACGACTTCAGCGGGATTGATGCACGGTAGACACTGCCGGCACTCAGGTTGTGTCGATCTTCCCAGACACGGGCGTCACCGGCGAAAAGTTCAAGGTTTGTGTCGGGGAAAACCCCTGTGGCTGTTACAGCCAATTTAACTGCTGCCGGAGGGGCCCGGGAAACATCGAGGAACATTGCAACATCACGATTCGCAGTGGTCAGCCCACCCAGGTTGCCGGCGCCATACCAGTATTCGGTCCAACCGTCGGTTTTTCCCGGGTCTATGAATTCATAATTGCCATCCCAGACAAATCGGCCGCTCTGTACTTCCACATAGGGGCCATCTCTATCGGTGTAGGAAGCCATGTGCCGCATGGCGGCGGGCCCGGTTCCCCAGGTCCAGGTCTTTGCGCCGCGAGCGAGAAGCCGGTCGGTATAGCAGATCGTCCCGTAATCAATTTTGTAGTCATAGGCAGCGATAAAGTTGTCGTAGAGGTCGAGGCCGAACACGCCCAACATATTCTTGTTATTCTTGTGCCAGCTCAGGTCTACGCCATCCGTTACAGGCCACGTTCCCAGCTTAGAAGTGTCATGGCCAATCGTCTTGGTCATCGGGTAAACAAAACGAGTTCCCTCGGTCGCAGCAACTCCGGCATTGGTCCACAACAGATATCGGTTCGGCAACGTGTTCTTGTTATGGAGGTGGATCGTGGTCTCCAGATAAGCCCGCCCCGGACGCAATGTCACCGCCAGTGAAATCTTGTTCCTGAAGAAGTGGTCAATGTGAGACAGCACGACGGTAGCGCTGCCGTCCGCATCACGCAGCACTTCCCAGGGCCAGGGTTCTCCAGGCCAGGTCAGCATGTGGGCATCGTAGGGACCATAGAGTTCGAAATTTCCAACTGGCCAGCCACCGCGTTGGTTGTAACGGCTAGGCTTGATTACACTCGTGCGGTAGAAGATCTCACGATTTGCTATCTTGTCTCGCGCCGACCAGATGCGGCCGCCCAGTTCCGGCAGAAAAACCACGCGCAGGTATTCGTTCTCGAGGGTGAGGGATTCATATTGAGCGGGAACCGGTTGGCGGCTCAAGGAATTTCGGTCCAGGGCCGCATATGGATACAGCCCCGCATTTTCGACAGACTGGAACAGCGGTGCTACTGTTTCCGAACGAGCAAACGTGTAGGTGGGAATTTCAAGCTTTCCGTGGGTGTAGCGAACCGCGGCAACGCCGCGCGTGTTGCGAGCCTTTTGA